>JBILYA010000122.1:0-6471 GCA_044378065.1 Burkholderiales bacterium
CGTATCGCTGGTTTCTTGGGTTTCGCCCCAGACCAGACGCTCGATTTCATCACGGCTGATGACCCGGCCCGGCTCGCGCATCAGCAGCTCGAGTATGCGCAGGCATTTCGGCGGCAGTTTGACCTCGTTACCGGCAAAGGTCACCGCCATGGTTTTCGGGTCGAGCGTCAGCTGTCCGCACTCCAGCAGCCGCGGCGTGACACGGCCGCTGCTGCGACGGTGCATCGCTGTCAGCCTTGCTTCGACTTCTTTCAGGGAAAACGGTTTGACCAGATAATCGTCCGCACCGCGGGAAAAACCTTCAAGTTTGTCATCCAGTGTATCGCGCGCGGTCAGCATCAGGATTGGGGTTTCAAGATGTGCTTCCTCGCGCAGTTTTCGCGCCAGCGACAGTCCATCCATGCCGGGGAGACCGAGATCGAGGACGATGACGTCAAAGGTCTGCGAGACGGCAAGGTGCAGCCCGGTCACGCCGTCGCCGGCAGCGTCAATGCTGTGCCCGTGTGCTTCGAAATAATCATAGAGATTGGCCGCAATCGTTGCGTCATCTTCGATGACCAGGATGCGCAATGGATTACCGCTCAATCATTCTTCGAGAGGGCGCCAGCGCCCCTCGATCAGGCCTTCCATCGGCTGGAAGCGGATTTTGTAGGCCATTTTCCGGCTTTCGGCGATCCAGTAGCCCAGATACAGGTAGGGCAGGTCGAGCCGTCTGCACAAATCGATCTGCCAGAGGATGTTGTAGGTGCCGTAACTCGTGCCGGGGGCATCGGGGTCGAAGAATGTGTATACCGACGACAGACCGTCCTGCAGCCGGTCGACGATGCTGACCATGCGCAGTTCGCCGTTTTCACGGAATTCGATGAGCTGCGAATCAACATTGCTCTGTAAAAGGAAGTGCCGGTATTGCTCACGGCTATCCTGGTCCATGCCGCCGCCGGAATGCCGGCGTGACTGATAACGCAGATACAGTGCGTAGTGTTCGGCGTGATATTTGAGATCGAGTTCGCGGGCTTCCAGTCCGGCATGGCGGGACATTGCGCGGCGCTGCGTGCGTCCGGCCCGGAAATCTTCGGTCACGACGCGCACCGGAACGCAGGCGCTGCAGTGGTCGCAATGGGGGCGGTAGGTGAAGGCGCCGCTGCGCCGGAATCCGGCACGAACCAGCTCGCTGTAGACCGGCCCGTCGATCAGATGGCTGGGGGTCGCAACCTGCGAGCGTGCCATCCGGTCCGGCAGGTAGCTGCAGGGATAGGGCGCGGTCGCATAGAACTGCAGGACCGAAAGCGGGAAATCCGAGAGAAAGGTCACCGGCGTGCGCCCACGTAAGCCATCACTTATTCAAACAGGTCATTTTCAAACTGCCAGGAAACGGCAGGCTTGGGGTAGTTTACCAATTCCGTCAGCTTTCGCGAGAATTCGACGCGGCTGATCTCGCGCGCGCCGAAACGGGCGAGATGTACGGTATTCATCTGGCAGTCGATCATGCCGAACTGCCATCGCTTGAGCTGATGCACCAGGTGTGCAAATGCGATCTTGGAAGCGTCGCTCACGCGGGCGAACATGGATTCGCCGTAAAAGGCGCGTCCCAGTGACACGCCGTACAAGCCGCCTGCCAACTCGCCGTCGATCCAGGTTTCTACGCTGTGGGCATGGCCTATCCGGTGCAATTCGCTGTACGCCGCAATGATGTCTTCGGTGATCCAGGTGCCCCCCGCTTCGCTGCGCGGCATTGCGCACCCGCGCATGACTTCGGTAAATGCAGTGTCCACGCGAATTTCATAATCACGGCGGCGGAGGCGTTTGGCCAGTGAGCGAGGCATGCGGAATTCACCCGGAAACAACACCATGCGCGGATCCGGACTCCACCACAGCACCGGTTGTTGATCGGAATACCAAGGGAAAATGCCGAGACGGTATGCCGCAAGCAGTCGTGACGACGGGAGGCTGTCACCGGCAGCCAACAGGCCATTGGGCTCTGTCAGCGCCTGTTCAAGGGGCGGGAAATCGTCTTTATCAGTCAGCCAGGTAATCACAGTTGTCATTTTAAAAGGACAACCCTGTCATGTGCAGGGGATTTGATCTGGGTCAAAGGGTCGAAATTGCAGGGTGCCTAACATGGTCTCGCACAATTCAACACAAGGAGATTTCAATGAAGCGGTGGATTTTGGTGCCTGTGGCACTGGCGATTGCGTTGGCGAGCGGAGTGGCAAGTGCTGCTCAAGGTGACTGGCTGGGTCGTGCGCGGGTCATCAGTATCAACCCGGATGCCAGTTCTTCCGCGCTGAATCTCGATGCAAGTACTGAGACCACGCTGGAACTGGATTTTACCTATTTTGTGACGCACAACCTCGGCATGGAACTGATTCTGGCGACCAAGAAGCATGACATTACTGCCGGCGGTACTCCGGTGGGTGACGTTGCGCTGTTGCCGCCGACACTGACGCTGCAGTACCACTTTGCGCCGGACAGCCCGTCTTTCCGTCCCTATGTCGGTGCAGGCATCAACTACACCAAGTTTTATGACATCAATCTGGGTTCCGGTACCTTGACCGTTGATACAAGCAGCTGGGGTGGTGCCCTGCAGATCGGCGCGGATTTTCCGATCAACAAGCAGTTCTTTTTCAACGTTGACCTGAAGAAAATCTGGATTGATACTGACGTCAAGACAGTCGCGACCGGCGCTACCGCGGCAAATTTCAAGATCAACCCGCTGGTTATCGGCTTGGGTATAGGGATGAAGTTCTGATGACAGTGGTTTCCGGATGACGGCGGCAACGCCGGATTCTGCAGCAGAGCACCCCGCAGCGGATTTCGATGCGGGGTGTTTTCATTGCGGCCTGCCGCTTGAGGCTGCGGTGTTTCCGGTCAGGATTGAGGGTGTTGAGCACGGTACCTGCTGCCGCGGTTGCCAGGCTGTGGCGCAAACCATTGCCGACAACGGACTGGGCGCCTATTACCGCAACCGTACCGCAGCGCCGCCGTCGGTGCGCGGCGTGGATCTGGTGCCGGATGAACTTGCCGTGTATGACCTGCCTGAGGTGCAGCGCGGTTTCGTGCATCTGGATGCGGCGGACGGTGATGTTCGTGAAGCCGCATTGCTGATCGATGGTGTGACCTGCGCTGCCTGTGTCTGGCTGATCGAGCAGCGGCTCTCGCGACTGCCAGGGGTGCGCGATGCGATCCTCAATTATTCAACCCGCCGCGCCCGCGTACGCTGGGATGCGGATAAAACTTCCCTCAGCAAAGTTCTCGGTGCGGTGGCGGCGCTCGGCTACGAGGCCCATCCGTATGACCGTACTCGTGCCGAAGAGCACATGCGGCGTGAGCGTCGCGTACTCCTGTGGCGCCTGTTCATTGCCGGTTTCGGAATGATGCAGGTGATGATGTATGCCTTCCCGGTGTATGTCGCTGAAGGCGCGATGACGGCTGATATTGAACAGCTGATGCGGATTGCCAGTCTGTTGCTGACGCTGCCGGTCGCACTGTGGTCATCAATGCCGTTTTATGCCGGTGCATGGCGTGATCTGCGTGCCGGGCGTGCCGGCATGGATGTACCTGTTTCACTGGGCATCATCATCGCGTTTGCGGCCAGCGTATGGGCGACGTGGACGGCGAGCGGTGAAGTCTTTTTTGATTCAGTGTCGATGTTCGTGTTCCTGCTGCTCGGTGCGCGCTTCCTTGAAACAGAGGCGCGCGGCAAAGCGATGCAGACTCAGGAGCAGCTGGCGCGGATGGCGCCTGCGACTGCCGAACGTCTGGATGATGGCGCCAATGGGGTAACGATGCGGGTTGCGGCTGCAGCCTTGCAGTCCGGTGATCTGGTGCGAGTGCGTCCGGGTGATGCCATTCCAGCCGACGGCCTAGTGGTTGAGGGTATTTCCGCGGCCGATGAGTCATTGCTGACCGGTGAGTCACGACCGGTAGTGAAGCGCCCGGGTGACCGGCTGACCGGGGGCGCGGTCAATCTGGAGGGTGTATTGACCATGCGCGTCACGCGAACCGGCGAAGAGACGGTGCTGTCGGGCATCGTCAGGCTGATGGATCGTGCACAGTCGGAAAAACCGAAGATCGCGCAGGCAGCCGACCGTGTTGCGCAGTGGTTTGTCGCTTCGCTGCTGGTGCTGACGCTGGCTGCGTTCGTGGTCTGGTGGCAGATCGATTCATCGCGTGCAATGTGGATTGCGGTAGCCATGCTGGTGGTGACCTGTCCCTGCGCGTTGTCGCTGGCAACGCCTGCTGCCTTGACGGCCGCCACGGGTGCGGCGTACCGCGCGGGTGTGTTGATTACACGCGGCTCGGCGCTGGAAACCCTGGCGCAGGCCACACATTTTGTATTCGACAAGACCGGAACCCTGACGACCGGCCGCATGACCTTGACCGGTGTCACGCTGCTCTCGGACAGAACGCGCGAGCAGTGTCTGGGAGAGGCTGCTGCTCTGGAGGCGTGGTCCGAGCATCCCGCAGGCCGAGCGCTGGCGACTGCGGCCCTTGGCGCGCATCCCGTTGCGACAGCGGTGCAGACGTTCGCGGGCGATGGCGTTGAAGGTATCGTCAATGGCCGCCTGATGCGCATCGGCCGCCCGCAGTTTGTTGCCGCATTGCATGGTCAACCCTTGCCGGCGGAGATTGATTTTGCGCCGGATGCGGTTTCAGTGGTTGCAATGGGCGACGCGCAGGGCTGGGTTGCGCTGTTCATGCTTGATGACGTGCTGCGCCATGATGCCCGGAAGATGATCAGCGCGTTGAAGGAAGAGGGAGTGCAGGTTTCCCTGCTGTCCGGTGACCGGCCGCAGCGCGCACGCCACACGGCTGCAGAACTGGGTATCGCCGAATGCCGCGGCGGTGCAACTCCGGCCGATAAGCTGGCTTATGTCCGGGATTTGCAATCGTGCGGCGCCATCGTTGCGATGGTGGGGGACGGCGTCAACGATGCACCGGTACTGGCGCAGGCACAGGTTTCGATTGCGCCGGGCGGCGGTACGCCACTGGCGCAGATCAGCGCGGACATCATCCTGATGGCCGACCGTCTGGATGCGATAGTGCAGACGGTGCGGACATCGCGGCAGGCCTTGCGCGTGATCCGCCAGAATCTCGCATGGGCAGTGCTTTACAACGCCATTGCATTGCCGCTCGCGATGGCGGGACTGGTGACGCCGCTGGTCGCGGCCATCGGCATGTCGTCCAGTTCACTGGTGGTGGTGATCAATGCGTTGCGCCTTGCGCGTCGCGGCAAACCCGTGGCCTGATGGTCATCAGTTGCATGGCGAGGTTATTAGCTGAAGAAATCTGGTGTTCAGTGCCGTGCTGCGATTAAGATGGCCCTGCCATGGATATTCTCTATTTGTTGATCCCCCTCTCCCTCGTGCTGGTATTCGCAATCGGCGCCGTTTTCTGGTGGGCGTTGCGCAGCGGCCAGTTTGAAGACATGGAGGGGCCTGCGCACCGCATCCTGATGGATGACGACGACACGCCGCATCAACAATGAACCGAACCGAATTTCCGGGATACCTGAAGGGAAGCCGCACGTGACTGTTGCACTTCCCCATTCCCGTCTCAGCAGCAAGTTGTTGTGGATGGCCATCGCATTTCTTGTGGTGGCGCTGACCGCTGTTGGGTTTACGCTTTATGAATCCTGGAAACTCGAGGGCGGCGCTGCGGTTATCAACGACATGGGCAGTGAACGCATGCGTTCCTATCGCATTGCTTACCTGCTGGCCGAAAGCCTGCGCGATCCCGGATCCGATGCCGGCGCGCAAATGCTTGCCGAAATGCGCCGTTTTGAAGAGGTAATGGCGGGGATGAAGGCGGGGGATCCGGTGCGGCCGCTGGTGTTGCCGCGCGACCCCGAGATTGTTGCGGAGCTTGCTGCGGTCGAGCGGCACTGGCAGGACACCGTCAGGCCGATGCTATCGGCGGCCGAGACTGGCAGGGTGTCAATGACTGCATTGCGTGCAGAAGTCGAGTCGTTTGTCATTCACATCGACCAGATCGTCAATCTGATCGAAGCTCACAACGCACGCAATATCGCGATCCTGCGCTACATGCAGTTCGGCCTGATCGCACTGGCGCTGATCGGTACCGTGGCACTGATTTACATGATGTCGCTGCTCGTGGTGCGGCCGGTGGTCAGTCTGGCCGAAGGCATGCAGCGCATGACCGCGGGCGAGTTTGATGCACGGTTGCCGGTGGAAACCCGGGACGAGTTTGGTGATCTCGCCGAAGGCTTCAACCGCATGGCCAGCCGGTTGCAGGACGTCTATGCCACGCTGGAGGAGCGCGTCGCCGACAAGACCCGTGATCTGGGGGCGCGCAACCGTGAGTTGGCGGCGCTTTATGAAATGGCACGTTTGCTCAACGAACCTGCCGCCACCGAAGAGCTGTGCCGCCTATTCCTGCGCCGGCTGATGGTCCTTCACGGCGCTGTCGGCGGCGCGGTGCGGCTGATGGATGCCGAACGTCGTTTGCATC
>JBILYA010000123.1:0-6397 GCA_044378065.1 Burkholderiales bacterium
CTTCCTGCAGGCAACGCACTACGATCTCTGCACCCGACAATTGCATGATTTTTTACCCGCGCAGGCTGGAACGCTTTAAGCGGGTTTTCTTGCGAGAAGGAAACCCTAAACATTACCGGCCTGCTCCCTCACGGTCAAGTAAAATATCCGTTTAAACAGAAGGATAGAAGCGTTTACAACACCGGGGCAGCGATAGCTTGCCTCAAAGCGGTGTTTTGCTAAGATGCCGCGGATTAAAGGGGCTTTCTGGCATATAAAACCGCCCCGCCACGTCATCAAGACGCTGGAACATAAAAAAGGCATCCAACTGGCCACATACAAGGAACTCGCGGATTTCCTGGCCGAAGTCGAGCGCAGAGCATTTAAGCAGGCGGTGTTTTC
The DNA here is from genome assembly GCA_044378065.1 of Burkholderiales bacterium. Lineage (GTDB taxonomy): Bacteria > Pseudomonadota > Gammaproteobacteria > Burkholderiales > SG8-41. Next base: position 382 of record JBILYA010000123.1, read on the forward strand.
CATTCGGGATGAACACCTTGCGCTGGACATCGTGCAGGAAGCGATGCTCAAACTGTCTGAAAAATACGCGGATCGTCCGGCGACGGAGTTCCCCATGCTTTTTCAGCGGATTCTGCAGAACGCCATTCGCGACTTCTTCCGCCGCCAGAAAGTCCGCTCGGCCTGGGTAACACCGCTGGGCAACCTGTTCGGTAGCGACAGCGACGAGGACTCCGACCCGCTGGAGGCGATGGAGGTTGAAAACGACTCCAAGGTCGCCACCCGCCCGGCTGAGCAGCTGGAGCAAAAGCAAGTCCTTGATATTATTGAAAAAGCTATTGAAACCCTGCCACTGCGTCAACGTCAGGCCTTCATGTTGCGTTACTGGGAGGAACTGGATGTCGCTGAAGCCGCCAAAGTAATGGGATGCTCGGAGGGAAGCGTGAAAACGCATTGCTCCCGGGCAACACATGCTTTGGCAATATTGCTGAAAAAACAGGGAATTGCGCTATGAACGCCCAAGAACACGAGCTCGCACAGAAAATCGTCCGCGAACTCGATCGCAGCACTCGCAGTATCGACAACGATACGGTTGCGAAGCTGGCGGTGGCGCGCGAACAGGCGCTGGCGCATTACCAGCAAGTTCCGGCAATGGGTGTTGCGGTTGCGGGACGGACATTCATGCAAATGTTCGATCGCCCGACCTCGGGAATGCGCTACGCACTCTCGCTGGCCGTTCTGATTCTGGGCCTGGCGGGCATTGTTTATTGGCAAAGCAGCAACGGGGCCGGCAGCGAAATCGCCGATCTTGATGCCCGCCTGCTGACAGACGATCTGCCCATCGATGCCTATCTCGACAAGGGCTTCGATTCATGGCTAAAACGGCAGCAGCGCTGATCATCTGGCTATGCCTCGCGCTGCCTGTCTTCGCCGCACAGCCGTCCAAGCAAGCCGTTAAACCCGTTCGCCCGTCATGGTCTGAGCTGGCACCCGCCCAGCAGCAGGTGCTTGCACCATTGGCACCGGAATGGACTGAAATGGATTCGGCGCAACGCAAAAAATGGGTCAGCATTGCTGATCGCTACCCGAAAATGAAACCTGCGGAGCAGGAACGCCTGCAGCAGCGCATGAAGGAGTGGGCCGCGCTGACCCCGGCGCAGCGCCAGGAGGCGCGCGAGCGTTATCAGGGCCTGAAAAAACTCAATCCCACACAACGCCGCGAAATGGCCAAACAATGGGACGCCTACCGCAAATCTCTGGCCCAACCCCAGACCCAATTTGACCCGCCGGTCGGCGACCCCATCACTTCGGCACCGGGCCCCGCAGCCTCCGCAGAGCGGCAGTGACAGGCGCCTCGGCAACACCCTCCCTTGGCAGGCGCCTGCTGTGCCTCGTCTACGAAGCATTGCTGCTGACCGCTGTCATTCTGGTCGCCGGCGGCCTGGCAACCGCACTGGCAAAAACCGCCGGTCTCACCCAGCCGAGAACACTGACGCGTATTATCGTGATCATTGTCTGCGCCGGATACTATGCGGTCCAGTGGCTGCGCAGGGGACAGACGCTGCCCATGAAAACCTGGCGGATCAGATTGGAAACAACAGCCGGTGGGCGCATCACGCTGCTGCAGGCTCTGATGCGCATGACGCTGGCCACCATAGGCTACCCGGCCATGGGCGTTACGATTCTTTGGTCATTGATCGACCGGGATCGGCAATTCCTTCATGACCGCCTCTCCGGTACCCGCCTGTTGACGGTTGCACCGCCGGCCTGAACGGGCAAACCTTCAGCGCCGCTCCTGCCACCACATCATGCCGACGGCCAGACTGAGAAACAGCAGCGTCGGCATCACCGCGCTCGCAAACGGCGGCCAGTCATTGAGCAAGCCGAGATGGCCGAGCAGGCGGTTTAGAAAATGGAAGGCCAACCCGATCATGATGCCGGCGAAAATTTTCGCGCCGACGCCGCCCTGGCGACTCTGGAAATAGGCAAACGGCAGCGCCAGCACCATCATCACCAGCACGGCCACCGGATACAGCAGTTTGGTCCACAGCGCGATTTCGTAACGCAAGGCCTTTTGCCGGTTTTCTTTCAGGTGCTGCGAATAGGAATACAGACTGAAAGCCGACATTTTTTCCGGCTTCACCAGAAGAACGTTCAACAACGCCGGCTCGAGCACCGACTGCCATTGCACAAAGTCGCGGAAACTCACCCGCGTCGTCAGTTGATCAAAATTGGTTTGCGCGACATTGGACATTTGCCACTGATTGTTACCTTCGTATTCCGCACCTTCGGCATGCCTCAGCATGCGTAACCGGTAATCCCCGTCAAACTCGTAAATGCGCACACCCTTCAGCCCGCCCTCAGGGGTGACTTCCAGCACATTGACGAACGAGGTTCCATCCTTGATCCACAGCCCGGAACGGAATTCCTGGGCGACGATTCCCGAAATCGCCTGGGATCGCAGGCGCTGGGCGAACTGCTCGGCGGGCGGCGCCACAAATTCGCCGACGGCAAAAGTCAGCATGCCGAACACTGTCCCCACCATTGCAATCGATCCCACCATCCGCTGCAACGAAACACCCGATGAACGCATCACGGTGTATTCGGAACTGGCGACCAATTGCGCCAAAGTAAATAATGTACCGATCAACGCCGCTATCGGAAACAGTTCATAGACATGATTGGGTGCGGACAGCAGCACATGCAGCAGGATGTGGCGCAGTTGATAACCACCGCGACCCAAATCCTTCATCTGCTCGACGAGATCAAAAAAAGCAAACAGCAGCAGCAGTGCAAGGAAAACCAGCACGGTTGATACCGTAACTTCCCGCGCAATATAACTGCGCAGCGTCCTCACCGGAAAAGTCTCCAGAACGAAAATACCGACAGCCTGCGGTAAAACAACAGCGCCAGAAGCACGAGCATGCCCGCATGCACGCCCCACATGCCCGTTAAGACATTCACCCGATCCTGCGCGATGGAAGCCTGCATGATAGACAGCACGTTGCTGTAAATCATGTACACCAGTATCGCCAGCACGATGTTCATCGAACGTCCTGCACGGGGGTTCACAAACGACAGCGGGATCGCCAGCAGGCATAGGATCAGCGCGCTGGCGGGAAGACCCACGCGCCACGACAATTCCCCAAGATTCCTCGGCGTCGGCTCCTGCAACAGTTCCAGTGTGGACATGGTTTTTGTTGTCGGCGCCCGGGCGGCCGCATCCGCCGTCTCGATACGCATCGCGTAGCGTTCAAATTCAAAGATCTTGTATTCCGGAGAACCCGGTTCGCCTTCGTAACGGCGACCATGCTGCAACACCAGAAAACGATCGCCGTTTTCCGCGGTTTCCTGGAAACCGCTTTGCGCAACCATCACACCGAGCTTGCCGTGCTGGGTGGAACTGACAAACACATTGGCCACCAGGTTGGACTTGCCCGGCACCTCTTCCACCAGATAAACCCTGTCGGCGCGGCGCGATTCGTGGAACACGCCGGGCGTGACCTGCGCGACATCATCACGGCTGTCCATCTGCCGGCGGAATTCCTCGGCCTTTTCGACCGCCCACGGCGACAGCAATAGCGACAATACCCCGATGGTCAGCACCAGCGGCAATGCAAAAGTGAGCACCGGACGTATCCATTGGGTCAAACCCTGACCGCAGGAAAACCAGACCACCATTTCCGAATCGCGATAACTGCGCGTCAGGGTCATGAGCACGGCGATGAACAGCGTCACCGAAAGCAGGATGGGCAGGTAACCGACCAGTGTGAAGCCCAGCAGCGCCACCACGCCGGTGGAGGTGATCTGCCCGCTTGCCGCCTGTCCGAGCAGACGCACCAGTTGCGTGGTGATTGAAATGCCGAGCAGCACGAGAAAAGTCGCCGCTGCCGAAGTAGCGAGTTCCCGGAGCAATGAGGACCGAAAAATCATGCCTGCGTTTTGCTTTTTGAAAAGAACCCGCAGATAATCAACGACAGGTGCGGGTCGATGACGAAGTGCGAAGAATTTTGCCGCATTTCAGCGCCGCCTTGCCGGTCGTAAACAGGCCCCGAACAGGAACTTTTGGGGAACTCCCGGCAACACGGACAACCGCCATTCATGTCTTTGAAAATGCGTAATGCACAGAGGAGTTGACGCGTGGAATTTAGCATAAAACCCCTGGTCCCGGGTCGCAACGCCAGCGGCTGCACCGTGGTTGGCGTCTATGCCGAACGGAAACTCAGCGAAGCCGCAACGATTCTCGACAAGGCTTCCAAAGGCTACCTTCGGCGCATCATTGACCGCGGCGACATGGCGGGCACCATCGGCAGCAGCCTGATGCTCCACGATGTACCGGGAATCGCCAGTACGCGCGTGCTGCTCCTCGGCCTCGGTCCCAAAGCGGAATTTGCCGAGAAACAGTTCCGCCGCTGCATCACCACGGCAATCGAAGTACTGGCACGAACCGGCAGTGCGGATGCCGAATTGCATGTCACCGAACTTGCATTCGGACGTCGCGACATCGAATGGCGCGTCATGCAGACCGCACGCGCTGCACGTGAAGCCACCTACCGGTTCGAGCAGATGAAAAGCGCGCCCGCAAAAGAAGCCCCGGCACTGCGCCGGGTCGTGCTGGCTGTCGCCAAAAGCGACGAAAAGCGGGCCGCACGCGGCCTGTCCCAGGGTCTTGCTCTTGCCCACGGCATCAGCCTAGCCCGTGACCTCGGCAATCTCCCGGGCAACGTCTGCACACCGGCGTACCTCGCCGAACAGGCGCGCAAGCTGGCCAAGCATTACCGCCTCAAAGTGCAGGTGCTCGAACGCGCCGACATGGAAAAACTCGGCATGAACACCCTGCTTTCGGTCGCCGCAGGCAGCAGCCAGCCGCCGAAACTGATCGTTCTCGAATACCGTGCCGGACCCAAAACCCAGAAGCCGGTGGTATTGGTCGGCAAGGGCGTGACTTTCGACACCGGCGGCATCTCGCTGAAGCCGGCGCCGGAAATGGATGAAATGAAGTACGACATGAGCGGCGCCGGCAGCGTGCTGGGCACCCTCAAGGCCGTTGCTGAAATGAAATTGCCGGTGAATGTCATCGGCATCATTCCCGCGACAGAGAACATGCCCGGCGGACGCGCGACCAAGCCCGGCGATATTGTCAAAAGCATGTCCGGACTGACAGTGGAAATCCTGAACACCGATGCCGAGGGCCGGCTGATTCTCTGCGACGCGCTGACCTATGCCGAACGCTACGATCCGGCCGCCGTCATCGACATCGCCACCTTGACCGGCGCCTGCGTGATTGCGCTGGGACATGTTGTCAGCGGCCTCTTCGCCAACGACGATCCGCTGGCCCGCGAAGTTCTCGCGGCCGGCGAACAGGCCGGCGACGGCGCCTGGCACTTGCCACTGCACGATGAATATCAGGATCAACTGCGCAGCAACTTTGCGGACTTCGCCAATATCGGCGGTCGTCCTGCGGGCGCCGTGACTGCGGCATGTTTTCTGTCGCGGTTCACCAAGAAATTCAAATGGGCGCACCTGGATGTCGCTGGAACCGCCTGGAAATCGGGCAAGGACAAAGGCTCCACTGGCCGACCGGTACCCCTGCTGACCCAGTTCCTGGTCAATCGGGCCGGCAAACGCTGACATCACCGGCAGCCGATGACGCAAATCGATTTTTATACGCAGGTTGATGACAAGCTCCAGACCGCCTGCAAGCTGACGGCCAAAGCGCGCAGCCTCGGCCTGCGCGTCACCCTGTTCTGTCCCGACCGGGACACGGCATCTCGTCTTGACCGGATGCTGTGGAGCGTCCCTGCCACCGGCTTCATGCCCCACTGCAGGCTCGATGACCCGCTGGCCGCGGTGACCCCGGTGCTGATCGACACAAAAGGCGACAATCCGGTGCATGACGAAGTGCTGATCAATCTGCACAGTGAATGGCCGGCCTGCTTCAGTCGTTTCCAGCGACTCGCCGAAATAGTCAGTGCCGAAGACAACGACCGCAGCGAGGCACGGTCGCGATACAAGTTCTATCGCGACCGGGGCTACG
>JBILYA010000125.1:0-6368 GCA_044378065.1 Burkholderiales bacterium
GCCGCCGAACTGGGTCTCGCCTTCCAGCTCACCAACATCATCCGCGACGTCGGCGAAGATGCGCGCCGCAACCGTGTCTACCTGCCGCTGGACGAACTTGCGGCTGCCGGCATCGAAGCCGCGCAGATTGTGCATGTCAGCACGAGCGTGCAGTCAGGAGACGCCTTCCGCCAGCTGATGACGCGACAGGTCGAACGCGCACAGGCTGCTTACGAATCCGCCTACGCCAAACTGCCGTCTGCCGACCGCAAACCGCAACTGCCGGGCATCATCATGGCGGCGATTTATCGTACCCTGCTCGAAGAAATCCGCGCCGACGGTTGTCGCGTGCTCACGCACCGCACTTCACTGCCGCCGGCACGCAAGCTGTGGATCGCATTCAAGACCTGGATCAAGGGATAAGAGAGGAAGCAACACGATGGACCTGCAACTCCAAGGCAAGACCGCACTCGTCACCGGCACCAGCCAGGGCATCGGCCGCTGCATCGCCAAAATGCTCGCCGCCGAAGGCGTAAGGTTGTGCATCGCTGCGCGTCGCAAAAACCTGCTCGAAGAACTGTCGAAAGAAATCGTGGCAGCCGGCGGCATCGCCCCCGCCATCGTCGAAACCGACATCATGCAGGAAGGCGCGCCTCAGAAGCTCGCCGACGCCGCACGCGCCGCGCTGGGCCACATCGACATTCTCGTCAACAGCGCCGGCGGCAGCCGCCCGGCGATTCCCGTCGACGCACCCGAAGAAGAATGGGAAAGCGTCATGACGCTGAACTTCGTCCGCGTGCGCCAGCTCACCCACGCCGTGCTGCCCGACATGATCAGCCACAACTGGGGACGCGTGATCAATCTGTCCGGCAAATCCGAACCGGACTCGCTGCTCGCCGCAACGCCGGCCAAAGCCGCGATCCACGGCTGGTCGAAAGGCCTGTCGCGCAAGGTCGGCAAACACGGCATCACCGTGAACTGCCTCGCGCCCGGCCGCATCATGAGCGAACAGATCCGGCGCAAATACTCCCCCGAGTTCCGCGCTCACGAAGAACAGCATGAAATCCCGGTTGGCCGTTACGGCGAGCCCGAGGAAATCGCAGCGATGGCGGTATTCCTCGCCTCGCCCCGCGGCAGCTATGTCACCGGCACCGTGATTCCGGTCGACGGCGGCATGCGCCGTTTCGCGTTCTGACGGAAACAATACCGATGATTGCGGTCATTTTCGAAGTGTGGCCCGAACCTGACCGCAAACAGGAATACCTCGATATCGCCGCAAGCCTGCGTCCGCTGCTAGAACAGGTCGACGGTTTCATTTCGATCGAGCGCTTCGAAAGTCTCAGCGAACCCGGAAAAATCCTCTCGCTGTCGGTTTTCCGGGACGAAGCGGCGGTGGCGCAATGGCGCGGGCTGGAACAGCACCGCATGGCGCAATCCAAAGGACGCGATGGCATTTTTCGCGATTACCGGCTACGCGTCGCCGGCGTAATCCGCGATTACGGCATGACCGAACGGGCGCAGACCCCGAAAGACAGTCTCGACAGGCACGACTGATACGGCAAACCGCCGGACGGTTACGACAGCAACTTGATGTCCAGTGCGCGTTCCGCCAGCCAGATTGCAGCGAGGATCGCGACGAGAACCGAGCCGCCGGCAAACACCACTCGGGAATAAAACCGTGTCGCACGCAGCGCGAAAGCCAGCGGCAGGAATACCGTAACAATCGCCAGCTGCCCCAACTCAACGCCGACATTGAAGCCGAACAGCGACGACACCAGCGCATCCTGCGGCAAGCCGAGATCGGTCAATACCGACGCAAATCCGAAACCGTGGATCAGGCCGAAGACAAAAGCCATTATCCATCGCCGCTCGCTGACCAGCGGAAACAGGTTGTTGAGCGCGGCGAACACTACCGATGCCGCGATCACCGACTCCACCAGCCGTGACGGCAAGGCAATGATTTCCAGCGCCGCCAGGCTCAAGGTGATCGAATGCGCGACCGTAAACGCCGTGACCACTTTCAGCACATCCCAGAACACCGGCTTGAAGCGTTGCGCCGGCATCCAGCGCCCTTCTTTGCGCATCAACACCGCCGGCAACAGCAGCGACAGCAGAAACAGCACATGGTCAAAGCCGATCCAGATATGCCAAACGCCTTCCCATACATAGGTGAGGATCTGCTCGAACACCGAAGGCGTCGCCAGATCGAAAACCTGCTCCGCCCGCTCAGGCCCGAACACCGCCGTCTGCGTCACGCCAGCGGCTTCGATGCGGGCAAGGCCGCGGTGCGTCGGATCGAGTTCAAAAAACAGGCCATAACGGATTTTCAGCGAGCCGGCGGCAGTGCAATCGCCACTGAACCGGATCACCGCATAGGCGCCGTCGCTGTGTTTGTCGACCAGATGGTCGGTGGCCTGCAGCGCGCACGCCGCATCACCTGAAGAAATCTGCAGCCGCGCCAGCGCATACGCTGCCAGTTGCACATGCTGCGCCGACAGTTCGCCCCAGGTGATTTCACCATTGCCGTCGGCATCCAGGCCGACCGCATATTCAAGATCGCGCAGCGCGATATCCCACTGGCCTTCGATACGGCCGGACTCTACCTTGACCGCGAGGTAACTGTCGCTCGGCTTGTGCGCATGCGCCATTGCACTGACCGCCAGCAACAGCAACATCATGATCAGCCGCTTCACGGTTTACCCCCGGTCAGCTTCTGCGCCAGCGCAGTGAGCTGCGGATCTTCGTGTTTCGATTGCGCCAGCCAGTCGAGCACCGGTTGCGCCGCATCACGACGGCCAGCTGCAACTGCAGCCTCCAGCAGGATTCGCGCATCGTACGGTTCACGCTGGATCGCCCAGTTCGCCACCGCCAGTTCCAGCGCGCGGGTCTTATTGCCTTCCACCGACAACTGGAAGCGCGATTCCTCCTGACGGTGCAGCGTGTCACCGCGCATCGCCGCTGCGGCAAAACGTTCGCGCAGCGTCTGCGAATAGGTCTTGAACTCCGGAATCTTCAGCGCCTGCGCCGCCAGCGTCAGCCGCAGCAGCAGCACGTCGGAACGTACCCAGTCGCGCAGCAAAGCAACCGCCTCCGCAGGGCGACCGGTATCAATCAGGAAATCGCCGTAATTCGACAGCAGGTACTGGCTGGTGATATTCAGCGCCAGCGCGCGACGGTAATAGGCTTCGGCGTCGGCATTGCGCCCGAGTCGCGTCGCCAGATCCGCGAGCCGCGTCAGCAGCCACAACTGCCCTTCGGGACTACTGCCGGCATGGCGTGCCAGCAAATCGGAGAGCTGGCGCTCCGCTTTCGCCGCCTGTCCGGTCTGGCCATCGATATAGGCAAGGCAGCTCGACCAGTAGAGTTCTTTTTCACGCGCGCGCATGGTCTCGCAGTCGCGCCGTGCGCCGGCATAGTCAGCGAGCACGGTCAGCACCGCGGAGCGTCCGCTCAGGGTTTCATAGTGCCCGGGGTCGCGCTGAAGGGCTTTGGCGAACAACTCCAGTGCCGGGTTGTATTCATGACGCCACTGCAGCAGCTTGGCGCGCATGTAAAAAATCTCGGTAGGCGCACTGGTATCCGTCGCCCACGGCGCCATCGCCGCTTCGGCGTAGCCGATATAACGCGGATCGCCCTCGGCGCCAGCCAGCTCGTAATAAACGCTCGCCACTTTCATCGCGAGCACGGGGTCGCGCGGGGAAGCCGCGAGCCTTGCACGATCAGCAGCCAGGCTTCGCGCGCGTTCGTCGCCGCGGTTCATCGGCAGACGCTCCAGCACGGCGGCGGCATCGGTCGGCCGGTAAGGTTCTGCGGCAGCCGCACCAGCCATCAGCAGCACCGGCAACAAGCATCGCAAAATTGAATTCATGAACATGGAGGCAGGGCAAATAACGGTAAAAATAAAAAAGGCAGGGCCTGAGCCCTGCCTTTTACAAGCTGAGAAGAATTACTTCTTGTCGGCTTTTTTCTCTTCTTTCTTGGCTTCAGCTTTCGGTGCATCTTTCTTGGCTTCAGCTTTCGGTGCATCTTTCTTCATGCCTTCTTCGTGCTTGGCGGCGATGGCACCAAAGCTAACAGCGGCGAAAGCGGCAGCGATAATAGCGGCGAAAATTTTGTTCATGTTGATTTCCTCATTGAGTAAGTTTAGAACACGGCGGCTGTTTTGCAGCCACTGGAACCGAAAAACGCGCAGACAGCTTGCTGGTTGACACCTGATGAACCTGCGTTAACCGCAAGCACCCGGCGAAACTTTCCTGCTGATCGAATCGCGTGGATCGAATACTAAACGAAAACAGCAGCTTGCGCCGCTTTCCACAAAAAATACCCTGTCGCAAGACGGCGACGGCCAGGCCCGGCTGTTACATCCTGTTACACATTGGTCACGCTTATTTGGCCGGTTTGGCCAGCCCCAGCTCGGTCAGGATTTCCTTGATATCGCCGTATTCCTCGGCAATGTATTTGGTCGTTTCCACGCTGTTGCGGTAACTGTTGGTCATCTGCGCCGCCGCCAGATCGTCGTTCCACTCCTTGCTCTGGGTCAGCGTCTTGAAGGCATTGTCCCAATAGGCGACCTGGGCCGGATTCAGCCCTTTGGGCGCGATGAGCAGCCGCCAGTTGTCAGCCACCATCGGAAAACCGGCCTCCTTGGCGGTCGGCAACTTGGCCAGCGCCCCCGGTAGTCGTTGCGGTGCAGCAATCGCCAAAGGCCGGATGGTGCCGGCCGCCTGGGCGGAGGCAATCGATGACGCGGAATTGACCCAGATCGCGACATGCCCGCCCAGCGTTGCCGTCAGCGCTTCACCGCCACCGCCGTAAATCACGACTTTCAGCTTCTTGATGTCAGCACCCGCAGCCTTGGCCAGCAGGCCTGCAGCGATGTGATTGGCGCCGCCGGCGCTGCTCGAAGTGCCGATAGGCACGGATTCCGGGTTTTCGCGCAGGGCCTTGGCCAGTTCTGCCAGCGTCTTGTACGGCGAATCGGCCTTTACCGCGAAACCGATGTATTCGCTGATCAGCAGCGAGATCGGCGTGAAGTCGGTGTAGTTCAGCGTGCTGCGGCCGGTAATGTGATTGGTGACGATGTTGTAGGAAGTGACCTGCAGCACATGCGCATCGCCCGCCTTGGGGCCCATATAGGCCCAACCGACTGCGCCGCCGGCGCCGGGCTTGTTGACCACGGTCGACGTCACCGGCAAGGCCTTCTGCTCCTGCCAGATTTTCTGAATCAGCCGAGCCGTGCGGTCGGTGCCGGTGCCCGGCGTTGAGCCGACGATGATCTCGATATTGCGTTCGGGCTTCCATGTGGCTTGCGCGCCGGCCGTGGCACAGACCGCCGCCATCGCCAGGGCCGCTGTGAGACTGATGAATTTATGCATTGCACTCCCCTCCCTGTTCATTTCACGCCATTCTGCACCATCCGGCTACCCCGCTCGGCAATCATCATCACCGGCGCATTGGTGTTGCCTGAAGTAATCGTCGGCATCACCGAAGCATCAATCACGCGAAGGCCTTCAATGCCGCGCACCCGCAACTGCGGATCGACCACCGCTGTCGGGTCATCCGCGCGCCCCATCTTGCAGGTGCCGACCGGATGGAAAATCGTCGTGCCAATCTGGCCGGCGGCCTGCACCAGTTCCGCTTCCGATTGAAACTGCGGGCCCGGCATGAATTCCTCCGGCGAATGCGGCTTCAGTGCGGCGGACTCATTGACGATGCGCCGCGTCAGCCGGATTGCCTCGACGGCCACCCGTCGATCTTCTGCCGTCGCCAGATAATTCGGCGCAATCGCCGGATGTGCGCTTGGATCATTCGAAGTGATGCGCACCGAACCCCGTGAGGTCGGCCGGATATTGCAGACGCTCGCCGTAAACGCCGGGAATTTGTGTGGCGGTTCGCCGAAACGGTCCAGCGTGATCGGCTGCACGTGATACTCGAGATTAGGCGTGACCTGCGCCGGATCGGATTTGGCGAAGGCGCCGAGCTGTGACGGCGGCATGGTCAGCGGGCCGGTGCGTTTGAACGCATATTCCAGCGCCATTTTCGCTTTCGCCCACCACGAATCCAGCAGCGTGTTCAGCGTCACCGCATTTTTGACGCGGAAGGCCAGCCGCAATTGCAGATGGTCCTGCAGGTTCTCACCGACCGGCAGATCCGCCACCACCGGAATGCCATGCTGCTGCAACAAGGCTGCCGGGCCGACACCCGACAACTGCAGAATCTGCGGACTGCCGATGGCACCCGCCGACAAAATCGTTTCGCGGCTCGACACCGCATGCTCGACCACACCCTTGCGCGAGAACTCGACGCCCGTTGCGCGTTTGCCGTCGAAGGTCACGCGATGCACCAGCGCATCGGTAACGATCGTCAGATTCGGCCGCGAACGCACCGGG
>JBILYA010000150.1:0-5705 GCA_044378065.1 Burkholderiales bacterium
ATCCGCCCAAATTGGCCGGGCGGCGCCTTGAGCATGGCCTTATAATTTCGGCTTTTTCCGCACCTTCCGGCCAACTCCACATGCTGATCAAATTCACACTTAACGGCGACCCCGTTGAAGTTCACCTCAAATCGGCCGACCGCCTGCTCGTCGACGTGCTTCGCGAAGACCTGCAGATGACCGGCACCAAACACGGCTGCGGCATCGGCGCCTGCGGAACCTGCACCGTGATTGTCGACGGCGCTCCGGTGTCCTCCTGCCTGCAATTGGCGGCTCTTTGCGACGGCACCAACGTGCGCACCATCGAGGGCCTCGACCAGGCCGGCGTGCTGCACACCGTGCAGCAGGCGTTCATCAACAAAACCGCCCTGCAATGCGGCATCTGCATTCCGGGCCATGTCATGCAGTGCGTGTCGCTGATCGAGAAAAACCCGAACCCCAGCGATGAAGAAATCCGCGCCAGCGCCGACAGCGTGTATTGCCGCTGCACCGGCTACGTAAAAATCATGGACGCCTACCGCGAAGCGGCGGCGCTGCTCAAAAAGGCAGGCAAGGCATGAGCAAGCAAATTCTCAAGGACCCGAAGTTCGAATCCGGCCTGCTGGTGGTCGGCAAGGATGTGCCGCGCGCCGACGCGCTGCCCAAAGTCACCGGCGCCGCGCAATATGTTGCCGACATGCATCTGCCGGGCATGCTCCATGCTGCGGTGCTGCGCAGTCCGCACGCCAACGCCAAGATACTCTCCATCGACACCAGCGCCGCGCGTGCGATGCCCGGCGTCAAGGTCGTGATCACCGGCGAGGACACCGCCAAACGCAAGTGGGGCGCCTTCCGGCCCGATCTCTATCCGCTGGCGATCGGCCGCGTGCGCTACGTCGGCGATGAAGTCGCTGCCGTCGCAGCGACCGACCCGGAAACCGCCCGCGCCGCCATCGACAAGATCGTTGTTCAATACGAACCGCTGCCTGCTGTGTTTTCGCTCGATGAAGCGATGGCACCGGGAGCCCCGCTGGTACACGACGATGCTGCCGGCAACATCGCCCATGAATTCGCCTTTGAACGCGGCGACGTTGATGCCGGCTTCAAGGCTTCGGATGTCGTCGTCGAAGGCACCTGGGATTCGGTGCGCCAGTGGCATTCCTCGCTGGAGACCATCGGCTGCGTTGCACAGTGGAACAGCAACCGCGTCACCATGTGGTGCAACACGCAGACACCTTTCCTCGCCCGCGGCCGCTATTCGGTCGCACTGGGCGTGCCGGAATCGCAGGTGCGCGTGATCCAGACCGAAGTCGGCGGCGGCTTCGGCGGCAAATCAGGTGACGACAACTGTTCAGTCATCGCAGCCATCCTCGCCCGCAAGTCCGGACGTGCGGTCAAACTGATCCACACCCGCGAAGAAGAATTCCTCGCCAGCCATCCGCGCATGCCGATGCGCTACTGGGTACGCCTGGGTTTCTCCAAAGCCGGCAAAGTACTGGCCAAGGAAATCCGCATGTGGGCCGACAACGGCGCCTATACCGGCAAATCGCAGGCCATCCTCGGCGCGGCCACCGTACGCCATGACGCGCTCTACAAATATCCGAATGCGCGCGCCAAGTCGACGCTGCTCTATACCAATCTGGTGCCGACCGGCGCCTTCCGCGGCTTCGGCAACCCCTCCGCGGACTGGGCTGTGGAACAGGCCTGGGATCTCGCCGCAGAAAAACTGGGCATTGATGTCGTCGACCTGCTGCGCATGAACGCGGTAGTCGAAGGCGACGTATCGCCGCACAACCACAAGATCACCAGCGGCGAACTGCGCCAGTGCATCGACAAGGCCGCGGACCTGATTCAGTGGAAGGAAAAACGTAAACATAAAAAAGACGGCCATGGCCTCGGCATGGGCTGCAGCATCCACGTCAACGGCCGCCGCAGCTTCGGCGACTGGGACGGCAGCTCGGCCATCGTGCGCATCAATGAAGACGGCCGCGCCACCATCATCACCGGCGAAGGCGAAATCGGCCAGGGCACTTACACCGTACTCAAACAGATTGCTGCCGAAGAACTCGGGCTGCCGTACGAGGACGTTGATATCACGCGCCCCGACACCGATGTGCATCCGCATTCACTGGGCGCGCTGGCAAGCCGCGTCACCTATGTCGCCGGCAACGCCGTCAAACGCGCCGCAGCGGAAGCCTACAAGCAGCTGATGGCTGCCGCATCCGAACAATTCAAGAAACCGGTCGACGAACTGACCATCATCAACGGCCAGATCGGCCCGAAAAACGGCGCGGAATCCGAATACAAACCGGTCAGCGCCGTGGTCCGCGCCAATATCTACAAGCGCGGCGGCGAAGCCATCGTCGGCGTCGGCAACTGGGACAACCCTTCGGATTTCCCGGACCACAGCCGCTTCGGCAATGAATCGGGCGCCTACAACTTCGCGGCACAAGCCGTCGAGGTCGATGTTGACCGCGGCACCGGTCAGGTGCACCTGAAGGAAATCTCCGCCGTCGTCGATTGCGGCACGGTGATCCATCCGGCCGCAGCCCAGGGTCAGGTGGAAGGCGCGGTCGTGCAGGGCATCGGCCTCGCAATGATCGAATACTTCGACTGGCATGAGGGCACGCCCACCGATCCGCAATACATCGACTACCCGCTGCCCTCGGCCGATTTCATTCCGAAGATGCATGTCGGTTTTGCAGACTCCTACGAACCCTCGGGTCCCTTCGGCGCCAAGGGCCTCGGCGAGATCGGCCTCGATGCGATTCCGGCGGCGATTGCCAATGCCATTGCCGATGCCGTCGGCGTGCGTATTCATACACTGCCGATCACCGCGGAAAAAATCCACCGCGCACTGCATCCTGAACTGTATGCCGATGAACAGAAAACCCCGGCGCAACCGCCCAAGGGCGGCGTGTGGTCGAGGTTGGTCACCGGCCGGCCCTCAGGCACGCGGCCGTTCAAACCGGAACTGCTGCAACCGAAGAGCCTCGACGAGGCTGTCAGGTTCTACGCCGAAGGCGATACCGCCATCGTCTCCGGCGGCATGTCGCACGCCATCCGCCGCGAGCGCACCGGTTACCCGCAGGCCAAACGCCTGATGGTTGTCAGCCGCATCCCGGAACTGCTCGCCATCACCAATAAAAACAACGGCCTGCAGATCGGCTCGGCGGTGAACCAGCAAACGCTGATTGAACGGCCGGAACTGCGCGAGCGCTGGACTGTGCTCGCCGAGTCGCTCGACGCTGCCGGCCACACCCGCGTTCGCGGCATGACCACCGTCGGCGGCAGCATCGGCCCCCTGATCGGCGGCTTCGATATGCCGGTGGCTCTGACTGCGCTGAATGCAAGCGTGGTCACTGCAGCCGCAGCGGGGCGCAAGACTTACGCCCTCACCGAAGCCTTCGACAAACGCTTCGCCAAGGATGAAATGCTGATCGCCGTGGAAATCGACGCCCTGCCCGCGCGCAGCGGCTCGGCTTTCCACAAATTCCTGCCGCGCGGCGTCATGGAAACACCGACGGCAAACGCTGCGGCGGTTGTGACGCTCGACACATCCGGAAAATGCATCGCTGCACGACTGGTCGTCGGCGCTGTGAGCTGGAAGCCGCTGATCGCCGATCTGTCGTCGTTGACAGGCAAGGCCTTCGATGAAGCCGCCATCCGCGCCGCCGTCAAACCGCTGCGCGAGCTCGCTCAGCCGATGACCAATGTCCGCGGCTCGGCACTATACAAACGCAATATGGCGGTCGAAATCGGCGCACGCACGTTGATCCGTGCCTGGCAACGCGCTGCACAACAGAAATAATCCAATCCCAAACAACGTCTCACGAGGAATCTGCAAATGGCTGACCGCTTCAAGACTTCCGACGGCTGCGAAATCGCCTACACCCTGCACAACGGCGCGGGTGCCAACGCACCCCGCGTGGCGCTGGTGCACTCTCTCGCGCTGGACCGCAGCATCTGGGACGACGTCGCCAAAGAACTGTCGCGCGACTGTCAGGTGTTGACCTGGGACTGCCGCGGCCACGGCAAATCCGGCCAGCCGCTGACCACCTACACGCCGCAGCTGTTTGCGCGCGACCTCGCCGAACTGATGGACCAGGTGAAATGGCCCTCCGCGGTTGTCGGTGGCTGCTCGATGGGCGGCATGGTGGCGCAGGCTTTTGCGATCGAATATCCGAAACGCACCACCGGACTCGTGCTGATCGACACCACTGCCTGGTACGGCGCGGATGCGCCGAAGGTATGGCGCGAGCGCGGCGCCACCGGCAAGGAAAAAGGCATGGGCGCGCTGGTGGAATTCCAGACCGGCCGCTGGTTCGGCGATGCTTTCCGCGCCAACCAGAAGGCCACCGTCGATCGCCTGGTCAAGGTCTTCCTCGACAACAACGTCGACTGCTATGTCAAAACCTGCGAAATGCTCGGTGACGGTGACCTGCGTGAGGGCCTCGCCACGATCAAGGTACCGACCGCAGTCGCCGTCGGCGAAGAAGACTACGCCACGCCGGTCGCGATGGCCGAAGCCCTGCATCAGGGTATCGCCGGCTCGACGCTGACCGTGCTGCCCGGCGGACGCCACATTACCCCGACCGAAAAACCGCAGGACATCGCCGCGCGCTTCCGCGAAGTCATCGCAAAAGCGAAATAAGCCATGACCAAGCCGCGTTGCCTCGACATCCACGCCCATCACGTCGGCCAGCCGCTGGTTGAACGCATTAACGCCGACGGCGAAAAACACGGCGTCAAGATCGTCAAGGGCGAAGACGGCGCGACACGCATCTCTGTCGGCGGCCGTCTGACCGGCATGCCGCTGATCCCGCCGCTGAATGACGAAGCGGCGCGATTGAAATGGATGGACGAAGCCGGCATCGATGTGCAGCTGCTCGCCGGCTGGATGGATCTCGCCGGTTATCACCTGCCGACCGAAGCGGGCCAGTGGCTGGCCCGCGCGCAGAATGAAACGCTGGCTGAAATGGCGGCCCGTCGCCCCGACCGTTATGCCGCAGCCGCAGCAGTGCCGTTGCAGGATGCGGCGGTAGCCGCCGATGAACTGCGTTACGCCGTACAGAAACTCGGCCATCGCGCGGTGCAGATTGGCGCCCGTGTCGAAGAAGAAGGCCTCGACGCACCGCAGTACGACGCGTTCTGGTCGGCCGCGCAGGAACTCAACGTGCCGGTGATCATTCACCCGGCAGACCTCGCCGTGCCGCCACGCATCCGCAGGCTGTTTCTGCACATCCTCGTCGGCAATCCGAGTGAAACCACTTTCGCCGCGGCTGCGCTGCTGCTCGGCGGTGTGTTTGACCGTTTCCCGAAACTGCGCGTGCTGCTGGTGCATGGCGGCGGCTGTGTGCCTTATCAGTTCGGCCGCATCGACCGTGGCCGCATCACTGCGCCGCCCTTCGCCAAGGGATCCGTAAAGAATCCGCTGGGTCAGTACGCGAACAATCTCTACTACGACACCGTGCTTCACGATGACGAAGCGTTCCGTTACCTGATCGAACGCGTCGGCGCCGGTCAGGTCGCCCTGGGCAGCGATTACCCCTTCCCGCTGCGCGACCCGGACCCTGTAAAATTTATCAATAAAAACAATGACTTGGATGATTCCGCGCAGCGTGCTGTGTGCTGGGATACCGGCGCAGCGCTGCTCGGCCTGAAGTAATCAAGGAGAAGCTGTAATGAAATTGACCACACTGCGCGGCGCGATGGCTGCCCTGCTG
>JBILYA010000126.1:0-6341 GCA_044378065.1 Burkholderiales bacterium
TGGCGGCGCACGACTGCTCAAGGGCCCGGTGCGATTTGTGCTCGGCGGCTCCGGCCACATTGCCGGCATCATCAATCCGCCGGCTGCCAACAAATACGGTTACTGGACGAACAAGAAACTGCCTGATCAGCCCGAAGAGTGGCTGTCCTCCGCCACCCAGCATGCGGGTTCCTGGTGGACGGACTGGGCGCAATGGGTGGGCGGTCACGCCGGGGCACAGCTTGAGCCGCGGGTCCCGGGCAAGGGCAAATACAAAGCCCTGGAGGATGCCCCGGGTTCCTATGTGAAGCGGCGCATTGGATAATCCGGCTTTAAACGGAGAGTAAAGCCGCGATGAGTTTCCAGAATCTGCTGCTGGAGCAGCCCGAACCGGGCCTGTATTTGCTGACGCTCAATCGTCCGCAGGCTTTGAATGCTCTCAACGCCATCACCCTGGAAGAACTGACGCAAGCCATTGCGGAGGTGGCCGGCGATGCCGGCGCCCGCGTATTGCTGGTCACCGGCGCCGGTGAAAAGGCCTTTGTGGCCGGTGCGGATATCACGGAAATGCAGGGACTCAGCGCCGAGCAGGCGCTGGATTTTTCGGCAGCCGGCATGCGCGTGATGCACGCCCTGGAAGCCCTGC
The DNA here is from genome assembly GCA_044378065.1 of Burkholderiales bacterium. GTDB lineage: Bacteria > Pseudomonadota > Gammaproteobacteria > Burkholderiales > SG8-41. The sequence goes on from JBILYA010000126.1 coordinate 626, forward strand.
CGGTGCCGGTGATCGCGCTGGTCAACGGCTATGCCCTGGGCGGTGGCTGCGAACTGGCGATGGCCTGCGACTGGATCATCGCTTCCGACCGTGCTGTTTTCGGGCAGCCGGAAGTCAATCTGGGTATCCCGCCGGGTTTCGGCGGCACCCAGCGCCTGAGCCGGCTGGTCGGCCGCGCGCGGGCGCTGGAGTTGGTGACGACGGCGCGCCAGGTCAAGGCCGACGAGGCTTTGGCGATCGGTCTGGTGACGCGGGTGGTCGCCGCCGCCGAACTGCGCGAGGCGGGACTGGTTGTTGCGCGCAGCATCGCCGCCAAGGGACCGGTCGCGGTACGTTTGGCCAAGCAGGCCGTGCAACGTGGCCAGGACCTGGATCTGGCCAATGCCTGCGGTTACGAGACCAGCCTGTTTGCTCTGGCCTTTGCCACTGCGGACCAGAAGGAAGGCATGCGCGCGTTTGTCGAAAAACGCGCGCCCCGGTTCTGCGGCGAATAGTCTCGCAGCATTGCTGCAGTGCATCACCGCGTCTGCTCCCTGTTTACTCGCGATTGCGGCCGAGATTGCGCCGGAGATTTTCAGGGCTGAAGTTATAATTACTCATCCCATCTCCATGCCGATTCGGGCACCATAAGCGCCCGATTGTCTTGAGAAAACTGCCCCAAAAAGGTATTGCCCATGGACATGCACGACCTCCAGCGAGATCTGGATCCCGAGGAGACACGCGAGTGGATGGAAGCCCTCCAATCGGTGCTCGAGCGCGAAGGCCCGGACCGCGCCAATTTCCTGCTTGAACAGCTGGTCAACGAAGCGCGCCGTGCCGGGGCCTACATCCCGTACAACGCGAATACCGCTTACCTGAATACCATTCCCCCCGAGCGTGAAGAACGTTCGCAGGGCGATGCCGTGCTGGAAGAAAAAATCCGTGCCCTGGTGCGCTGGAATGCCATGGCCACGGTCATCCGCGCGAACAAGGAGTCATCGGAACTGGGCGGGCACATCGCCAGCTTCGCTTCAGCAGCGACGCTTTACGACATCGGCTTCAATCATTTTTTCCGCGCCGCCAATGAAAAATTCCTCGGTGACCTGGTGTACATCCAGGGGCATTCGGCACCTGGCGTTTACGCACGCGCCTATCTGGAAGGCCGCATTACCGAAGACCAGCTGAGCAACTTCCGTCAGGAAGTTGACGGCAAAGGGCTTTCTTCCTATCCCCATCCCTGGCTGATGCCGGATTTCTGGCAGTTCCCCACGGTATCGATGGGCCTCGGTCCGTTGATGGCGATTTATCAGGCGCGTTTCATGCGGTACCTGAAAGACCGCGGCCAGATCGAAGGCCAGGGCCGCAAGGTCTGGGCTTTCATGGGCGACGGCGAGATGGACGAGCCGGAATCGCTGGGTGCGATTTCACTGGCCGGTCGCGAGAAACTCGACAACCTGGTGTTCGTGATTAACTGCAATCTGCAGCGGCTCGACGGCCCGGTGCGCGGTAACGGCAAGATTATCCAGGAACTCGAATCCGATTTCCGCGGTTCGGGCTGGAACGTGATCAAGGTGGTGTGGGGTTCGTACTGGGATCCGCTGCTGGCGAAGGACAAGTCGGGCATCCTGCTCAAGCGCATGGAAGAATGCGTCGACGGCGAATACCAGACCTTCAAGTCGCAGGACGGCGCCTTCGTGCGCAAGCATTTTTTCGGCAAGTACCCGGAACTCGCGGACCTGGTATCGAACATGTCCGACGACGATATCTGGCGCCTGAACCGCGGCGGCCATGACCCGCACAAGGTTTTCGCGGCCTACGCTGCGGCAATGAAACACACCGGCCAGCCGACGGTGATCCTGGCGAAGACCGTCAAGGGTTACGGCATGGGCGAGGCCGGTGAAGGCCAGAACATCACCCACCAGCAGAAAAAAATGGGCACGGCGTCGATCCGCGCTTTCCGCGACCGTTTCAGCGTGCCGATTCCCGATGACCAACTGGAAGAGGTGCCGTTCTACAAGCCCGCCGAAGATTCGCCGGAAATGAAATACCTGCGCGAGCGCATCGCTGCGATGGGCGGTTCACTGCCGTCGCGCAAGCGTAAGGTCGAACCGCTTGAGGTGCCGGCCCTGTCGGCATTCGAAGCCCAGCTGAAAAGCAGCGAGGACCGCGAATTCTCAACGACGATGGCTTTCGTGCGCATTCTCAACACGATCATCCGTGACAAGAAAATCGGCAAACGGGTGGTGCCCATCGTGCCCGACGAATCGCGCACTTTCGGCATGGAAGGCATGTTCCGTCAGCTGGGCATCTATTCCCACGTCGGCCAGCTCTACACGCCGCAGGACGCCGATCAGCTGATGTTCTACAAGGAAGACAAGGGCGGACAGATCCTGCAGGAAGGCATCAACGAGGCCGGCGCCATGTCGTCATGGATTGCCGCGGCAACGTCGTATGCGAACAACGCGCAGATGATGATCCCGTTCTATATCTTCTATTCGATGTTCGGTTTCCAGCGCATCGGCGATCTGGCATGGGCGGCGGGCGATCTGCGCGCGCGCGGCTTCCTGCTCGGCGGCACCGCCGGCCGCACCACGCTGAACGGTGAAGGCCTGCAGCATGAAGACGGCCACAGCCACATTCTGGCGTCGACCATTCCGAACTGCGTGACCTATGACCCGACCTTCGCGTATGAGGTTGCGGTCATCATCCAGGACGGCATGCGGCGGATGTATCAAGAACAGGAAGACGTGTTCTATTACATCACCGTGATGAACGAGAACTACACCCATCCGGCGATGCCCGCCGGTGCGGAAAAAGGCATTCTCAAGGGCATGTATCTGCTGTCGGAAGGCAAGGCCAAGAAAAACCAGCCCAAGGTGCAACTGCTCGGCAGCGGCACCATCCTGCGCGAAGTCATCGCCGGCGCCGAGCTGCTGGAAAAGGATTTCGGCATTGCGGCTGACATCTGGAGCGTCACCAGCTTCAACGAACTGCGTCGCGACGGCCTCGATGTGCAGCGCTGGAACCTGCTGCATCCGGAAGCCGAGCCGCGCTTGAGCCATATTGAAACCTGCCTGAACGATCGCAGCGGTCCGATTATCGCGGCAACCGACTACATGAAGATTTTTGCGGATCAGGTGCGCGCTTTCCTGCCGCGGCGCAATTTCACCGCGCTGGGCACCGACGGTTTCGGCCGCTCCGACACGCGCCGCAAACTGCGTCAGTTTTTTGAAGTCGACCGGCGTTACGTCGCCGTAGCGGCGATGAAGGCGCTGGCCGACGAGGAAAAGCTGCCGCAGAAAACCGTTGCCGATGCCATCGTCAAATACGGCATCGATCCCGACAAACCGAATCCGGCAACCGTATAACGCAGGCGAGCTCAGCACATGGCAAACGCAATCGAAGTCAAAGTTCCGGATATCGGTGATTTCAAGAACATCCCGGTGATCGAGATTCTGGTCAAACCCGGCGATACCGTTCGCGCGGAAGACCCGCTGGTGACCCTGGAGTCCGACAAGGCGACGATGGAAGTGCCGTCGCCCGCGGCAGGAACCGTCAAGGAAATCCGCATCAAGGTTGGCGACAAGGTGTCGGAAGGCGCGTTGGTGCTGATGCTCGAAGCCGGCACTGAAGCCCCTGCCGCAACGGCCAAGGCTGCGCCCGCGCCTGCAGCGCCTGTTGCTCCGGTCGCTGCCGCAGCACCAGCGGCCAAGCCGGCTCCCCCATCGGCAGCAAAGCCGGCCCCTGCAGCCGCTCCCGCAGCTGTTGCCGTGGATGAGGCGGGGTTCGGCAAGGCTCATGCAAGCCCGTCAGTGCGCCGTTTCTCGCGTGAACTGGGTGTCGATCTGTCCCGCGTGAAGGGTTCCGGTCCCAAGGACCGCGTGACCAAGGAAGACGTGCAGGCTTTTGTCAAAACGGAACTGTCGAAACCGCGCGGTGCAGAAGGCGGAGGCGGTCTCGGCTTCAATCTGCCGCCGATGCAGCCCGTCGATTTTGCGAAGTTCGGCCCGGTGACCACGCAGCCGCTGTCACGCATCAAAAAACTGTCCGGCGGATTCCTGCACCGCAACTGGGTGAGCATTCCCCATGTCACCCAGCACGATGAAGCTGACATTACCGAGCTGGAAGCGTTCCGCAAAACCCAGTCGGACGAAGCCAAGAAAAGCGGGATCAAGTTCACGATGCTGGGCTTTTTGATGAAAGCCGCAGTCGTCGCGCTGAAGCAGTTCCCGGAATTCAACGCCTCGCTGTCGCCGGATGGCGAGAGCCTGGTGCTGAAAAACTATTTCCACATTGGCGTTGCCGTGGACACCCCCGGTGGGCTGGTCGTACCGGTGATCCGTGATGTTGACAAAAAGGGCCTGCTGGAAATTGCCAAGGAACTGGGTGATCTCAGCGGCCGCATGCGCAACGGCAAGATTTCGCCGGCAGACCTTCAGGGAGGCTGTTTCTCGATTTCCAGCCTCGGCGGCATCGGCGGCACGTTCTTCACGCCGATCATCAATGCACCGGAAGTGGCGATCCTCGGCGTCGGCAAAGCGGTGATGAAGCCAGTTTGGAACGGCAAGGAATTCGTGCCGCGGCTGATGCTGCCGCTGTCGCTTTCCTACGACCACCGCGTGATCGACGGCGCGCTTGGCGCGCGTTTCAGCACCTACCTGACCACAGTGCTGTCGGATATCCGCCGGCTTGTGCTCTAAGGGTGCGTGCACAATCATGAGTGCCGTTTGAATTCCCGGTTCTTCGTCACGCAGCATTGCGGCTCGCACTGAATGGCCGCTCCGATCGGCATTCTGGGCGGCACTTTCGATCCCATTCACTACGGTCATCTGCGGCTTGCGCAGGAAGTGGCGGACAAACTGCGTCTTGCCGAAGTGCGCTTCCTTCCCAGCGGCACGCCGCCGCATCGTTCTTCGCCGGGGGCGCCCGCAGCAGACCGGCTGGCAATGGTGCAACTCGCTGTCACCGGCAATTCGCTCCTGACAGTTGATCCGCGCGAGACGCTTCGGGCCGGGCCTGGCTATACCGTTGATACGCTGATGGCCATAAGGGCCGAAACCGGACCGGCACAATCGCTGGTATTGATGCTCGGTGCAGACGCTTTTCTGGAGCTGGCGACATGGAGTCGCTGGCATCAATTGTTCGAACTTGCCCATGTTGCTGTTGCGTATCGCCCGGGCTTTCCCGTTGACACATGGCAATCGCGGATGCCGCAGCCCCTGGCTGCGGAATACAACAAGCGGCTGATGCGGCAACCGCTGGGCATACACACAGCACCCGCCGGCGGTATTGTGGTGGTGCCGATCGCCGCGCTGGACATCTCTGCGACGTTGATCCGGGATTCAATGCGCGCTGGCGCCAATCCACGTTATCTGTTGCCCGAGCAGATAATCAAATATATTCAGGACAACGACTTGTACAACGACAATAGCTCGTATATTGGAGACTGATGGGACCCGAAAAGCTTGCCAAGATCGCTGTTGCCGCCCTGGAAGACATCAAGGGTCGCGACATCGTCGTGTTCAACGTCAAGAAAATGACCGCACTGTTCGACAAAGTCATCATCGTCAGCGGCGATTCCAACCGGCAACTGCGTGCGCTGGCCAACAACGTCTGCGAAGAAGTAAAAAAGGCGGGCGGCAGCGTGCTGAGCACTGAAGGTGAGCAGACCGGTGAGTGGGTGCTGGTCGACCTCGGTGCGGTGATCGTGCATGTGATGCAGCCGGCGATCCGGCAG
>JBILYA010000127.1:0-6295 GCA_044378065.1 Burkholderiales bacterium
AGCGTCGCCGCCTGACGCAAACAGATCGGGTACGCCGGCAGCCTGTGCTCCAACTGCGGCAATCAACGCGCCGATCAGGCTGTAGCGTGCAAACAGCGCCGTGCGGGACTGCGGTGTGGTCGCCCGCGCGAGCAAGGTCTGCTCCAGCGGTGAAAACGGCGTGACGTCGCTCGCCGACGGATTCAGCGTGCCGATTACTGCAATGATCAGCAAAGGCCAGAAGTCAGTAAAAATTGATGCGGTCAGTCCGGTGAGTGCCATCAGCAGACTGGCTGCCAGCAATAGATGTCGCGTGGAGTGACGATGCGCGATGAAGCCGATGGCCAGCGTCATCAGCCCCGAACCCAGCAGGGTGGCGGTGACCAGCAACCCGATTTCAAGTGCACTGTAGCCAAGCAGATTCAGGTAATAAGGCAGCAGCAGACTGACATATCCGTCGCCAAAGGCGCGCAGGGCGCGTGCCGCAAGCAGCAAACGGGCTTCAGGCAGCGTGCCCGGGGGCAGCAACAACTCTCGAAACGGCGGCATGATCATCGGCAAATAGCGTAACACTGCATGTCAACGTCGGGGGGCGTTGGATGGCGATACGGCTGCGTTATACTGATTTCATCAGAAAACCACGCGCGCGGAGGATTCATGATTGAGCTGTACAGCTGGGCGACGCCGAACGGCCACAAAATTCACATCATGCTTGAAGAAACCGGACTGCCTTACCGGGTGCATGGCGTGAATATCCGCACGGGTGATCAGTTCAAACCCGATTTTCTGAAAATCAGCCCGAACAACCGCATTCCGGCCATTGTTGATCCACAGGGACCGGGGGATAAACCGCTGTCGCTGTTCGAATCCGGCGCGATCCTTCTTTATCTCGCCTCAAAATCCGGACGCTTCCTGCCTGAGGATGTGGCGCAGCGCTGGTCCTGCATGCAGTGGCTGATGTGGCAGATGGGCGGCGTCGGCCCGATGTTCGGCCAGGCCAATCATTTCCGGCGTTACGCCAAGGACAAGATTGAATACGCGATTGATCGCTACACCAGCGAAGCCAACCGGCTGACCCATGTGCTCGACAAGCAGCTTGCGCAGTCTAAGTTCGTGGCCTGTGACGAATACAGTATCGCCGACATGGCGATCTTCCCATGGATGCGTGGCGCCGAAAGCCGCGGCATCGACATGAATGAATACCCCAACGTCAAACGCTGGTTTGATGGTATTCATGCACGCCCCGCGGTGCAGCGCGCGCTGCAGGTCTTGTCCAATGAATCGAATAGCAACCCGGTTGATGACAAGGCGCGCGAAGTGATGTTCGGAAAAACCCAGTTCCAGAAACGCTGAAACCTAGGAAATCGGAATTGATTTCCCGTAACCGTAACGTCGGTCTGTTGTGTGCCACTCAGGCGCTGCTGTTCACCAACAACACCATCCTCATTTCGATCAACGGGCTGGCCGGTTACGCGCTGGCCAGCGACAAATCGCTGGCGACACTGCCGGTGACCGCCTATGTGGTGGGTGCTGCACTGACCACCGTCGCGGTGTCGCAACTGATGCGCCGGGTGGGGCGGGTCAACGGATTTTCCATTGGTACACTAATCGGCATTTTCGGCGCGCTGGTCTGCGGTGCGGCGGTATACGCCCACAATTTCTGGATGTTGTGCCTGGGCACGCTGATCATGGGCATGTACAACGCGTCAGGCCAGTATTACCGTTTTGCCGCTGCGGATGTTTCAAGCGCCGAATTCAAGAGCAAGGCGATATCCCTGGTGATGGCCGGCGGGCTTGTCGGCGGCATCGTTGGTCCGCAGACCAGCAAAATGACCAAGGATCTGCTATCGGCGGAATTTCTTGGCAGCTACCTCGCGCTGATCGGCTTCTGCGTGTTAGCGCTGATTCTGCAGCGGATGATGGATATTCCGCGGTTGTCCGATGCCGAGCAGAAAGATAAGGGACGACCGCTTTCCGTGATCGCCCGGCAGCCTGCATTTATTGTCGCCGTGCTGAGCGGCATGATCGGTTACGGCGTGATGAACCTGCTGATGACAGCGACTCCGCTGGCCATGCGTTCCTGTTCGCATCCGTTTAGTGATGCGGCCTTTGTCATCCAGTGGCACGTCATCGCGATGTTCGCACCATCCTTTTTTACCGGCTCGCTGATCAAGCGTTTCGGCGTGCGCACCATTCTCTTTACCGGCGTGCTACTGAGCCTGTCCTGCGTGGCCATTGCCCTGTCCGGCGTCGAAGTCATGCATTTCTGGATCGCCCTGATGTTGATCGGCGTCGGTTGGAACTTCATGTATCTGGGCGGCACGACGCTGCTGACCGAAACCCATACCCCCGCCGAAAAAGCCAAGGTGCAGGGCGCCAACGACATGGCCATTTTCATCACCATGGCAATCAGTTCGGCTTCGTCAGGCTGGCTGTTCTCGGCACGAGGCTGGGAAGTCATGAATTACGGCGCAATCCCGTTTTTGCTGATGACGGGGTTGGCTATCCTTTTCCTGAGGGGCGGCAAGCGCCCGATTACCCCCTGATGCCGGATAGTGGCGTTTTGAGTTAAAATTCAGGGCTACAGGGCAGAGCGGAAACCACAGTATTTCGCTTTGCCTTTGTTTTTTTTCATAAAAATCAACGTGTTGTGCAAGAGGAGTCTCAGATGAACCAGCCCGCGACCAAAGCGCAGATTGCGCCGACGATGGACGCACCGGCTTATGTCACGCACGCCAGGCTCAAAGCCTGGGTGGCTGAAGTCGCAAAAATGACCAAACCCGATCGCATCGTCTGGTGCGACGGTTCCCAGGAAGAATACGACCGCCTGTGCAACGAAATGGTCGCTGCAGGCACGCTGATCCGCCTGAACCAGGAAAAACGCCCGGGTTGCTTCCTCGCCCGTTCGGATCCTGATGATGTGGCTCGCATGGAAGACCGCACCTTTGTCTGCAGCAAAAACAAGGACGATGCCGGCCCGAACAACAACTGGATGGCGCCCGAAGAAATGAAGGCGACCATGAGCAAGCTGTATGACGGCTGCATGCGCGGCCGCACGATGTATGTCATCCCGTTCAGCATGGGTCCGCTGGGCTCGCACATCGCCCACATCGGCGTCGAGCTGACGGATTCCGCCTATGTCGTTGCCAGTATGCGCATCATGACCCGCATCGGCAGCAAGGTGCTGGACATCCTCGGCGCTGATGGCGAGTTCGTGCCTTGCCTGCATTCCGTAGGCATGCCGCTGGAAGCGGGACAGAAAGACATTCCCTGGCCGAGCAGCAAGGAACACAAGTTCATCACTCATTTCCCCGAAGAAAAGCTGATCTGGTCCTACGGCAGCGGCTACGGCGGCAACGCGCTGCTGGGCAAGAAATGCTTCGCGCTGCGTATCGCTTCGATCATGGCGAAAGAGCAGGGCTGGCTGGCTGAACACATGCTGATTCTCGGCATTCAGCCGCCCAACGGCAAAAAGCATTACATCGCAGCCGCGTTCCCCAGTGCTTGCGGCAAGACCAATCTGGCCATGCTGGTGCCCCCTAAGGCGCTGGAAGGCTGGAAAGTCACGACCATCGGCGAAGACATCGCCTGGATCAAGCCGGGTCCCGACGGCCGTCTGTACGCGATCAATCCCGAGTCCGGCGCCTTCGGCGTCGCTCCGGGCACTTCCGTGGATACCAACGCCAATTGTCTGGCGGCGCTGCACAAAAACACCATCTTCACCAATGTCGCGATGACCGACGACGGCGACGTGTGGTGGGAAGGTCTGAGCAAGGAAGCGCCCAAGCACCTGATTGACTGGACCGGCAAATCCTGGACGCCGGACAGCGGTCGTCTGGCTGCGCACCCGAACTCGCGTTTCACGGTGCATGCTTCACAGATCCCCTGCATGGATGACGACTGGGAAAATCCCGCCGGTGTGCCGATCAGCGCCTTCCTCTTCGGCGGCCGTCGCACGACCACCGTACCGCTGGTCACCGAAGCCAAGGACTGGAAACACGGTGTTTACCTCGCGGCGACGATGGCCTCGGAAACAACTGCAGCAATCGTCGGCAAGGTCGGCGTTGTTCGTCGTGATCCGTTTGCGATGCTGCCGTTCTGCGGTTACCACTTCGGCGATTACTTCAAGCACTGGCTGAACGTGGGCAGCAAAGTCAAACAGGCACCAAAGATTTTTGCGGTGAACTGGTTCCGTCGCGATTCCAACGGCAAGTTCATGTGGCCCGGCTTCGGCGACAACATGCGCGTGCTGAAGTGGGTTGTCGAGCGTTGCGAAGGCAAATCCGGCGCAACCGAAACCCCGATCGGCAACATGCCGCGCTACGAGGACATGGAGTGGAACGGCATGAGCAGCTTCAGCCGTGAAGCCTTCGACGAACTGACGCATGTGGATCACGATGCCTGGCGCGCCGAGGTCAAAGACCACGAGGAACTCTTCGGCAAGCTCCAGTCGAGACTGCCTGCAGAGATGACCGCGCAGCGTCAGGCTCTGGAGAAAGCGCTATAAGCGTTTTTCACAGTCTGCTTTCAGCGACAACGGCGACGGCGCTTTTGCGCCGCCGCCGTTTTATTTTCTAACAGGAGCAGCGCCCATGAAACCCAACTACGGTTTTGCCAAGCGGCAGCGGGAACTGGCAAAAAAGCAGAAAAAAGAAGAAAAGAAACTGCGCAAGCAGGCGGAAGAGGCGCCGCAAGGTGAGGCTGCCGAGACGCCTGAGGCTGCTCAGGTGAAGACTGCCGAACCCGGAACGCCGCAGAGCGTTTAACCGGCGTTGAGCCCCTTTTTTATTCCTCTTTGAAGCCGATCACCTTGATCAGCTTCGCATAACGCGCCAGCTCGGCTTTGATGTGCTCGGCCAGCTGCTGAGGCGTGCTGCCTTCCGGCTCATAGCCGACCCTTGCGATTTTTTCCTGCATGTCTCGCGACTGCATGGCGGCGATGACCGCACCATTAAGGCGCTCAATCACTGACTGGGGTGCACCTTTCGGTGTCACCAGCCCGTACCAGGGCGTCATTTCATAGCCCGGCAAACCGCTTTCCGCGATCGTCGGTATGTTGGGATCCAGCGGTGTTCGTTTGGCGCTGGTGACCGCGATAACACGGAGCTTTTTGGCATTCACGTATGGCGAAAGCGCCGAAAGGCTACCGAAAGTCATTGTGGTTTCGCCACTGAGTACGGCATTCAAAGCCGTGTTTCCGCCCTTGTAAGGCACATGCAGCATGTCCACTTTGGCGAGCACTTTGAACTGCTCTCCGGAGAAATGGGTCCCCGTGCCGGCACCGGCAGATGAGAAAGTCAGTTGTCCCGGCCGTGCCTTGGCAAGCGCAATGACCTGTTTAACCGTATTAGCGGGCAGTGACGGATGTACTGCCAAAGCGAAGGACTGTTTGGCGAGTAAAGAAACGGGCTCGAAGTCGCGGACCGGATCGTAATTGAGCCTGGGTCGCAGATTGGGTAACAGGGCATAGGTGGTATGGCTGGTGATCAGCACGGTGTAGCCGTCTGCAGGGGCCCTCGCAACGAGTTCAGCACCGATGGCGGTGCTGCCACCCGGACGGTTGTCCACCAGCATCTGCTGGCCCAGTCGCCTGCCGAGATCATCGGCAACAATGCGCCCGATAATGTCGTTGCCGCCGCCGGGCGGGTAGGGGATAACCACACGAACTGACTTTGCCGGATACACCTGTTGTGCGAAGACAGTGCCCGAGCAGTGAAAAAGGCTGAGAGCAAAAATCAAAACGGTTATGCGCGGCATTTCGGTTGTTCCGTACAAATGAAGTGAATGATTGAACAATAAAGTATTTTTTGCCTGTAGCGGCTGCAGGTCCACTTGGTGACCGGGGCAGCCGCTTGCTTACTTGCAGAGCGACCGATACTCTCATGACTAACAGGTATCGACTGCATCGCCGCCCTTTTTATTACTCAAATCATGACCGCAGACAATCTCGAATTTCTCAGCGCATCCGAGCAGGGCCGGCAGATCCGCGACCGCAAGCTCTCTCCGGTGGATCTGGTGCAGCACTACCTGAATCGCATCGAACGCTGGGATCCGGTACTTCGCGCTTACATTACCGTCTGCGCGGAATCCGCTCTTACCGAGGCGCGCGTGGCAGAGCGCGAAATCGCCGCTGGCCGCTGGCGCGGCCCCTTGCACGGACTGCCTTTCGGTGTGAAAGACCAGTTGAACAGCAAAGGCGTGCTGACCACACTGGGTTCCCGTGTGCTTGCCAATAATGTGCCGGATCATGATGCTGCGGTCATTGAGCGACTCAAGGCTGCCGGGGCGATTCTGATCGGCAAGGAAAATCTGCATG
>JBILYA010000128.1:0-6277 GCA_044378065.1 Burkholderiales bacterium
CGACCCGATCGACATACTGCGCAGCAGACAAGATGGTGTGACCGTACCCCGGATCGGCGTGATGATCGCGGTGTCGGTGCTGATTCACCTCCTCGCGCTGCTGGGGCTGCCATCGATGAAGGTTCATCTGCCGAGTGACTCGGATTCACCAGAGACTTCCAGCGCGCTGACCTTGCGCCTGGCACCGCCTTTCCCGCCGTCAGCACCCGCCATTCCGGCGCCATCCGCACCGCAAGCCCCCGCCCGGCGTCCGGCACCGGCCGTGAAGCCGCCACCCCCGCCACCGGTCATCGCGCTCAACAAACCATCGCCGACGCCCGCCCCGTCCACGACACCGGCGCCGCCGCCTCCGGCCATCGCCGGCGATATGGATTCCTATATTGAAGCCCGGCGCCGCGCCCGCGGTGACAACACGCCGGTGGCGCCGCCGCCGGTTGAAGATGACGATGCCCGCGCCCGGCGTGCCATCGCCGGCAACCTCGGCACGATCCAGGACCGCAATTTCGGTTACGACCCGCGCCGCGGCGGCGGCATGTTCCAGATCGAACAGATGACTTCCGACTATGCCTCGTTCATCTTTTACGGCTGGAACAACAACATCAACCGCAACACCAAGCAGCTGATCGAAGTGCGCAAGGGCAACAACAGCGACATCCGTTACGCGGTGGTGCGCAGGATGATCGCGCTGATCCGCGAGAACGCGCAGGAGGATTTCATCTGGGTGTCGCAGCGTCTGGGCCGCAGCGTAACGCTGTCGGCGCGCCCCCGCGACAATGCCGGACTGGAGGAATTCATGATGCGCGACTTTTTCCCCGAAGTGGCTCCGGCGCAACGCTGAACGCCAATCATCGTTTAGACTGCAGCCCCATGACCGGACTTTCTTTTTCACCTACCTGGATCGGCATCGCCGCCGCCGTGCTGACGACATCCGCCTTCGCGCCGCAGGCCTTCAAGGTCTGGCAGACGCGATCGACGCGCGATGTGTCGCTGGCGATGTTCCTGATGATGGTGACGGGCAATGCGCTGTGGCTGCTTTACGGCATTCTGATCAAGGACCTGCCGCTGATCGTCGCCAACGCGGTGACGCTGGCGCTTGCCGGCGTCATTCTCGCCGCCAAAATCCGCTTCCGTTAACCCGACAGCGGCTTGCCACAGGCCTGTTTGTAAAACACTTCGGCCGGCGTTTTGGCGCGGACCGGCACCCCGGCCATGCGCCCGGTTTTCCAGACCACAGCGCCTTCGCCCTGCGGGTCGCGCGTATAGATACTGCGGATCACCGAAATCATCTGCCGGTCGCAGTCGACTTCACTGAGCATTTCATGGGTGCGATGGATCTGTCCTGAAACGCGCTCCGGCCGGTCCGCACCAAACACGATCCGCCCCCAGATTGCAGGATTGCCGCCGGGCGCGGTCTCGGCGACTTCACGGGTATAGACCGTCAGCGTGCGGTCGCCGGCGGCACGCGTCCAGGTCCCGCGCGCAGCGGTCCGGAACTGTTCGAACACCTGCGCCTCGCGGGCAACCATGGCTTCGCGGATCTCGGCGCTGATGCGCGAGGCCGGTGCGTTGGCAATAGCCATCGCATCAAGGTCTTCGCGCGCGATGAAATTCATCGTATTGCAGTCGGTCGCAAGAATGATGCCCATCAGACGGTTCACCCCCGGCGCTGCCAGCGACTTTTCCATGATCGTGCGCATGCGCCGTTCTTCGACATCACTGAAGCCGAGCGCGCAGACGCCCTCGCGGGAATGCTGGTGGACACCGAATCTTCCGCCGTCGGCAATCATGCGTTTGCGGCCACCGAGAAACACATAGGCGCAGGCGGAAAAGCAGATACCGCCGCCGGCGATCTCGGTATCAAACTCCTGTTTGGCGAGAAAATCCGCGATGCTGTAGGCATATCGCGGCGCGCCGCCGGCCGAGTTGAGCACCATGATGCGTTCGGTGCAGCGCTGGCGCCGCACCTGCTGCAGCCCTTCGTTCAGCGGCTTGATCAGGGTATCGTCAATCAGCCCGTCGATCGCCACCACGCACTGGCCGGCGGTGGCATAAACATCGATATTGCCCCGCGCGTAGGCATGACTGGTTTGCTGGACGCCGGTCTGGGCCTGTGCCGTGGCCGCAATGGCCAGTGTGAAAACCGCAATCAGTTTTTGCAAAATGCTGTTGTTGATCAATATTCCGCCCGGGATATCCGTGTGCCATGAAAACCCGTAACCGGGTTACACGGCGGATCATACAAGCTGCAATTCCCCTCCGCAGCAAACTTCCGTGGTTTCAGCGCCCCCTGTCCTGCGGACTACGGAGCTGGCCCTGAATCCTGCCCTGACTTTCGTGCTCGCGGCCCGGCGGCGCACGCAAGCGCGGTGATTCACGCGTCTCAAAAGCCTGCTGCGCATGAAATTGTGGCGGGGTTTGTGCCGGACGTTGCCAATCTTCACGCGGGCTCTGCACGCTCGGAACCTGCGGGACAGGCGATACCGTTACCGGGGCAGCTGGTGCGCGCTGCTGCTCCGCCCGGACCAAAGGCCGGAACGGCTCCTGCACAACCGGTTCGCGCGGTGCTGTCTGCACGACCTGCGGGCCTGGCGCGTAACGGCGCACTTCATGACGCTCATGCTGCGGATATTGCAGATGCGGCGCTTCGCGACGTGCCGGCGCGGACGGCTGCTGCTGAACCGGTGCATTGGCTGCCGCGCGCTCCGGTGGCTGGCGGTGCAGCGTCGCTTCCGGCGGCTGATCGCGGTAATGCTGTTCACGCAGTTCGTTGTGGTGTTCGCGGCGCGGATAACGGTCGCCGGAATAGTGGCGCTGGTATACGGGCGGCGCGGCGCGCACCACGGCGCGATGATCCCAGTGATCCCAACCCCGGCGGTGCTCGGCCCAGCGCGGGCCCCAGTACAGATCCCAGCGCGGCGGCGCGCTGACAGCCCAGCCGTGGAAATACACCGGCGGATTGACGTAGTAATGCACGGGGATCCGCAGCACGAACAGCGGTACGTCATAGGGATCAATCCGGTCCCAGGGGCCGTCATGCCAGGCGCTGCGATACCAGCGCTCGTCCTGGAACACCCAGTAAAAACCGTCATAAAAAAAGAAGTTCACCCGGGCTTGCGGCGCGTAATACAACGGATAACCGGGCACCGGCACCAGATCCGGATAGACCGGCTGGACAATGCCGATGCGCGCGCCGGGGATTGCCATCTCGATGCTGACCTGTGCCGTTGCCGGCGTTGCCACAGCCAGCGGCGCCAGCAGCGCTGCCGTTGCAATCAGCATACGGTGCAGCGCAGATTTAACGGCGACCACGACCATGTCCGCCGTAATGACCACGGCCGCCCCAGCCGCGGGAATATCCGAAGTGGATGGACGGCCCGAAATAAGTCGGGCCGTAAACCAGAGGCGGACCGTAGTACACCGGCGCAGGCACATAGACCACGGGCGCCGGTTCGTAATAGCCGGGCTGCGCCGGCACCGCAACGCAACCGCCCAGCGCGGCCAGCGCGGATGCGATCAATAGCACTCGTAATACCCGGACGGGTTTGTTCATATCGGCTTTCTCCTCGTGCTTATTGGACACGAAGGTTCAGCGCTGTTCACCCGGGATTTTGTAAGAGTTTGTTAATGGCTCAATTGATGAGGCCGTGCTGTTGCCGCGCGGCGACAACCCGCCGGCTGACGCTGCGCTGGAGCGGCGCAGCAATAAAAAAACGGAGCCCTGCGGCTCCGTTTTCATGGGTGCGGCGCGGTTATTCGACTTTGGCGCCGGAAATCTTCACCGCTTTCGCCCACTTCTCGGTTTCCATGGCATGAATCTGCCAGAACTCCTTGGGCGTTCCGATCAGCGGATCGCCGCCAAGTTCGGCCAGGCGCGCGCGCATTTTCGGATCGTTGAGCCCGTCGTTCATCGCCTTGTTGAGCTTGGCGATGATCGCGGGCGGCACGCCCTTGGGCACGCTCATGCCGAACCAGGCGCTGGCTTCGAAGCCGGGAATGGTTTCGGCGATCGTCGGCACATCCGGCAGCGCGCTGCTGCGTTTGGCGGTGGTCACCCCCAGCGCACGCAACGTTCCGGACCGCACATGACCGATGGAGGACGGCATGTTGTCAAAAATGACCTGCACGTTGCGGCCGTTGACCAGTTCGATCAACGCCGGACCGGCACCCTTGAACGGCACATGCAGCAGATCAAGACCGGTGGCGGCCTTGAACAGTTCGCCGGTCAGGTGCACCGAAGTGCCGCTGCCCGACGACGCCAGATTGACCTTGCCCGGATTCTTTTTCGCGTAGTCGATGAATTCGGGTACCGACTTCGCGGGCAGGTCGCGGGTGACCACCATCATGTTCGGCACGCGGACGATGCCGGCAACACCGTCCATGTCTTTCAGGAAGTTGAACGGCAGCTTGCTGTACAGCGTGGCGTTGATCGCGTTGGCGGGATTCACCAGGAATACGGTGTGACCGTCGGGAATCGCCTTGATCGCAAGTTCGGTGCCGATGTTGTTGCCGGCGCCGGGACGGTTGTCGATGACCACCTGCTGGTGGAGCTGCTGCGACAGCCACTGGCCCATGATGCGGGCGAGGATGTCGGTGGTGCCGGCAGGCGGATACGGCACGATCCAGCGGATCGGACGCTCCGGATATTTGTCAGCCTGGGCATTGGCATTGGCAGCAAGGCCGAAGAAAGCGGCGCTCAGTATGGCGAGCGCTGCAAGACGTGCAGTGATCATCGAACAACTCCTCCGTTGGGTGAGACGGCCTGTGTTTTTATTGCCGTCAGCGCCACTATAGCCGTAGCCAGCCGGATTGTGGGAATCCCGGATTTACCAGACCCGCTGCGCCATCAGCCCGAAGGTGCCGATCAGCGCCAGCCCGATGACGATGACCGTGACGCCCACGGCCCTCGGGTAAACCGCAACCAGCGGATCCAGCCTGACCCGCATGTCGTCGGCGCCCCTGGTCGCCTTGCGTACCGAAACCCAGCGGCCGGCCCGGGCCTCGATCGCCTCCACGAGCGCCGGAAAAAACGCGAGCAGGATACCGGCCACAACGGCCAGCGCATTGCCGATGAGCAGCAGCCAGCGCAGGCTGTCGACGATCCAGTGGGAGGCATCCGGGGCCATGGCACCCAGGCCCAGCAGCCGAACTGCCGCGAAAAACTCGAACTGGAACAGCAGACCGTACAAGGCAAACGTACCGCCGAGAATAAAAACGGCGGCGAACCCGTAACGGTATTTCTGCACCAGCGGACGCGTATCGCGCGGGATTTCCAGCGGTTTGGTTGCCGGGCGCATCGACACCCAGCGGTTCAAGGTGGCGATCAGGCGCAGCGCGCCGGCGCTGTTGACGATCAGGCTGATGCCGAAGACCAGCAGCGCCGCGCCTGCCAGCACAAAAAAGATCACCATCGATTGCGCCAGCCATTGCTGGACGACCGGGTGTTTCATCATGAACAGAAAATCCATGCCCTTCTCCTTCCAAGTTCTCCGGTTGGATCTGCCGGGATAAGAATGCATCTTAGGGGTTAAAGGGGCCGCGGTCGAATACCGCTCATCAGCGCCAACGGTTGCGCTTATGTGACCCGGGTTTCACAAGCTGCTATGCGAAAGGACACCAATGCCTCTTAAACCGCAAATCGGGCTGCAAATTCGCAAATAACCACGATATTTACACTGTCCTGCGATTTACAGGATCCGTCGTCATTAACTAATTCTTCACAAGACGAAGCGTAGCCTGAGCCTTCAAATAACCGCAGGTGACTTCAACTACACCCTGCAGTGCTCCCGCCAGTTTCTACGAACCCGACAGGCATCACGTCTGATCGAACATAACAAACATAACAAAACAGGCACATCTACCGGATGAAGCATTTTTCATTGCCCGCAGAAACCGGCTTCACGACCAACACGCTGATACTGGCGGTTGCAGCCTTCCTGCTCGCCTTCAGCAACGGCTCGCTGGTCAGCCGGGTATTGGAAATCTATCCGCTCAACGCGGGTCATGCACCTGCCGTGCTGTCCCTGGCATTGACCATTGGCGGCATCACTGTTCTGGTACTGGGTCTGCTCTGTTTCAAACGCAGTACAAAACCGGTCCTGATCACGCTGCTGCTGCTGTCCTCGCTCTCCGCCTATTTCATGGACAGTTACAGCGTGATCATCAGCGACGACATGCTGCGCAACGTCGCACATACCAATCCGTCAGAAGCACTGGATCTGTTCAGCTGGAAGCTGCTGGTCTATCTCGGGCTGCTGGGCATCGCACCGGCGGCAGCAGT
>JBILYA010000129.1:0-6276 GCA_044378065.1 Burkholderiales bacterium
CCCGCTTGGCGTCCTGCCGCCCTTTGCGGTGCTGGATGTTCGCCCACTTGGAATGTCCGGCCATGATTGCGTAATTTACCCGTTAGAATGAACGAAATTTTAACATAGCCCCTTCAAAACAACCCCCGACACCGCTCCTTCAGGAATCTGCCATGGCCGAACCGATGCTTATCGCCAAATCCGACCACGACCTGCACCTGCTCCCGGGCTTTACCAACCGGCATGGCCTGATCGCCGGCGCCACCGGCACCGGCAAAACGGTCACGCTGCAGCGCCTGGCCGAAGAACTGTCGAAAATCGGCGTGCCGGTATTCATGGCCGACGTCAAAGGTGACCTCGCCGGACTGTCGCAGAAAGGCGAGCCCAAACCCAAGATTGAAGAGCGCATCAAGCAGCTCGGCATCGACGGATTCACCTACGCCGCCTGCCCGGTAGTGTTCTGGGACGCCTTCGGCAAGCAAGGGCATCCGGTGCGCGCGACGATTTCCGAGATGGGCCCGCTGCTGCTCGCCCGCCTGCTCAATCTCAACGACACCCAGCAGGGTGTGCTGACACTGGTGTTCAAGATTGCCGACGACAACGGCCTGCTGCTGCTGGATCTGAAAGATCTGCGCGCGATGCTGCAGTACGTCGGCGAAAACGCCAAGAACTTCACCACCCAGTATGGCAACATTTCCGCGGCATCCATCGGCGCCATCCAGCGCGGTCTGCTCGAAATCGAACAGCAGGGCGGCGACAGTTTTTTTGCCGAGCCCGCGCTGAATATCCAGGACCTGATCCAGACCGATGCCAAGGGCCGCGGTGTGATCAACATCCTCGCCGCCGACAAGCTGATGAATTCGCCGAAGTTGTATGCGACCTTCCTGCTGTGGCTGCTGTCGGAGCTGTTTGAGCAACTGCCGGAAGTCGGCGATCCGGAAAAACCCAAGATGGTGTTTTTCTTCGACGAAGCCCACCTGCTGTTCAACGATGCGCCGCAGGCGCTGCTCGAAAAAATCGAACAGGTCGTACGCCTGATCCGTTCCAAAGGCGTCGGCGTGTACTTCGTCACCCAGAATCCACTGGATATCCCGGAAACCGTGCTCGGTCAGCTGGGCAACCGCGTACAGCATGCCTTGCGCGCGTTCACGCCACGCGACCAGAAAGCCGTCAAAAGTGCGGCGACCACGCTGCGTGCCAACCCGAAGCTGGATGTCGAGGCCGCGATTACCGAACTCGGCGTTGGCGAGGCGCTGGTGTCGCTGCTCGATGAAAAAGGCCGGCCGTGCATTGTGGAGCGCGCCTTCGTGCTGCCCCCGGGCAGCCGCCTCGGTCCGGTCACACCGGAAGAACGCGCTGCGACGATGAAGGGTTCCCTGGTCGCCGGGGTTTACGACACACTGCAGGATCGTGAATCGGCCTATGAAAAACTCACGCAGCGCGTCAAAGAACAGACGGCGGCACAGCCCGCGGCTACGCAGGGCGGTGCATCGTCTGGCGGCGGCATGCTCGGCGCACTGGGCGATCTGCTCGGCGGCAGCACCGGTCCGCGCGGCGGACACCGTGAAGGCGTTGTCGAAATGGCCGCGAAAAGCGCGGCACGCGCCATCGGCTCGCAGGTCGGTCGTGAAATCATCCGCGGCGTACTCGGTTCCATCCTCGGTGGCGGGCGCCGCCGCTAGTGCCCGCATCATCGGCCCGCCGTAACGCCTGGATCGGCGTTGCCTGCGCCCTTGCGGGTTCCATCGCTTTTTCCGGCAAACCGGTTCTGGTCAAGGCGGCCTATCAATACGGCGTCGATACGACAACGCTGCTCGCGCTGCGCATGCTGTTCGCCGCGCCGCTGTTCGCGATGATGGCGTGGTGGGCCGGCCGCATGACCGAACGTGTGACTCCACGCGAATGGGCCGCGCTGGCCGCGCTGGGTTTCATCGGCTACTACCTCGGCAGTTTTCTCGACCTGGCCGGCCTGCAATACATCTCCGCCGGATTCGGCAGGCTGATCCTCTATCTGTACCCGACACTGGTACTGCTGCTGTCGGCTGCTTTTCTGCGGCAACCCTTGCGCGGGCGGCAGTTGGCTTCTTTGGCCCTGTCCTATACCGGGATCGCATTGGTGTTCAGCGCCGAGGCGCGGCTGGGCGCTGATCTATCCCTGACAGCCCTGGGTGCCGTGCTGGTCTTCGGCAGTGCCGTCAGCTACGCCATCTATCTCGTCGCCGGCAGCCGGCTGGTCCACAAGTTCGGCTCGATGCGTTTCTCGGCTTATGCCTCGCTGATCGCAACGGGTTTTGTCATCGGCCATTTCACGGCCACCCACCCTCTGCAGGCGCTGGTGGTGAATGAGTCCGTCTATGGACTGGTCACCATACTGGCCATCTTCTCCACCGTGCTGCCGCTGTGGCTGATGGCGGAAGGACTGAAGCGCATCGGCGCCAACCAGGTGGCCCTCACCGGCTGCATCGGGCCGGTGGCGACAATGACCTTCGCATCGATGTTTCTTGGTGAAGCGGTGACCGGCATCCAGATCACCGGCGCTGCGCTGGTTCTGACCGGCGTAATGATCATCAGCCTGCAGCCGCGAGCGGCGACCGCCCCTTGAGGACTACTGCTGGGACGCGACGCGGGCGCTGTCGCAACGCTCGATAAAACTCGCTCCGGGTGTAAGCCGTTCCGCGCAGACCAACATCGGCTCAATGTGGGTATGGCGGTATTTCACCGCGAATTCCCTTGCAGTATTGCCGCCGCGCACACGCACCAGCGGATCGGCGCCGGCACGGAGCAGCGCACGTACAGCTTCCCGGTGCCCCTGGATCGTCGCCATCATCAACGGCGTATTGACGTAGACCAGCTGGTTGACGGCATCGGCATCCAGCTTTGCCCCACGTTCAATCAGGAAGCGCATCGCACGCTGGCGATCGTTATAGGCGGCATAGGCCAGCGCGGTGTAGTTATAGGGGTTCTCAAGATTGGCGCCAGCGTCCAGCAACACACGCACGGCTTCGTCGTGACGTTCGGCCGATGACGCTCCTTCTTCGCGGAAATAAGCCGCCAGCATCAGCGGCGTTTCGTTGACGGGTGTACGCGCATTGACATCGGCTCCGGCAGCAATCAGATAACGCAATGTGCGGATTGATGCGGAGCGGGCAGCCAGCGCGATGAGGGGGGCGCCGTTGGAATAACCGGGCGCCTGGATGCTCTGGTTGACATTGAGCCCTCGGGCCACTGCAGCCTGGATGTAGGAGACATCATCCAGGGTGATCGCATTGTTCAGGTCTTCGACATCCAGACCGGACCGATGACTGCCACCGACGCCGGCACAACCGGCAACGAACAGGATCACGGCAATTGCGAAAAACCTTTGAAGCAGGGACTGTGCAAGCATATTCCGCCTCCTTGCTTGGGCTTTATTGAGTATTTATAAGTATAGTCTTGTGAATTTACGATTACAAAAAAGTATTTATCTTGACTGGCCGTTCGCCCGGGGCCAAAGCAACGCCTAACATCGCAATCCATCCACATCCATAAAGACCGTGTTAGCTCAATGAAATTCGTCATACCCATCGTTTTGCTTCCATTCGCGGCATTGCCCTTCAGTGCCGCTGCAACAGGGTCGGCGACCTGTCACGACGGGGAACAATACCGGATGATTGCGAAGCTAGCCGAATCGGCAGGACATCACTTTATTACAAGAAAGAAAATGCCGGGCGATGACGGCAAACCCTGCCTGCACTCTGTGGAACCCGGCGATTTCGAAATACGAAACAAGAACGCAGCGCATTTTCTGGCGCTGGCGGGCTCACTGCTGATTCTTGACCGCGGGACGGCTCCGGAGCCCCGTGATCTGATCCTGTGGGATGTTGAAAAACGCATAAAAGTATACTCAGGCACCTACTCGGGCCCCTACAGAATCGAGAGCAACGGCATTTATTTCTGGCAACAAAGCGGCGAAGCCACCGATGCCAACTGCGCGCAGGCAGCCCGCTGGCGGGAACAGGGTCTTGGCGCTGCCATTGAAACGGAAGTGTGGCTTGGATTTGTGGATTTCCGGATTGTCCGTGGTGCTGCGACACGCTGCACGGCACGTCAGTAAAATTAGCGTTGAGGTGTGCGTGTCCGGGCTCTCCTGATAATTACAGCGATCACCAGTTAACACGATATCCATTCCTGATGCCTTCGACACATAAGTCACTTCTCGCAATCCTGCTTTTACTGTTGCCGCTGCAATTACAAGCGGTTTGTAACAGAGTCCAACCCGGCTGGCTGTGGAATTACGAAGGTGAGATCGCGAACAAATACCGTATCCGGATGACGCTGATCTTTGGTAAGCAGGAAATTACCGGTGTGTATTTTTACGCTTCACAACTCAAGGATATCCCGCTTAAAGGCAGGATGTTTGACGGGAACCGTCTTGTGCTTGAGGAATTTGATTCCTCCGGTACCGCAAGTGCGCGTTTCGAAGCCGAATTTCCGGAAAAAGACCCTAAAAGCAAATTCGGGGACAGTAGCCTTCAATGCGAGGTGATACGTGGCATCTGGAGTAAACCGGGCGGGAACACGATTCCGGTTTTCCTTGAGCAGGAAAGCGGCACTTCAGGATCCCTCAAAAGCCGCTACGGCATAATCGGCGTGAGCAATCCGGAGAAACTCCATCACAACTCGCAGGCTTTCTGGCTGGCGGTGAAAAATGATGACCGGAAAACCGCTGCCGCCCTGATCCGCTATCCGATCCGTGTCGATACCATGGCCGGACGCAAGCGCTATACCACCGCTTCAGAATTGCTGGCCGACTACGAGCTGATCTTCACACCAAGATTCCGCGAGGAAATCAGCAAAGGTCTGCCGCGCAACATGTTTGTGCGCGGCGAGGGAGCGATGCTGGGTAACGGACAGGTCTGGTTCGGTTCAGACGGCAGGGTGAAAGCGCTCAACAACTACCATTGAAGGTTTTAAATCAGATGCGCCACCCCTACTCCTTCCAGTACAAGACTACACTGCTCACGCTGGCTTACCTTATGGCGGCCTGCAGCCAGCAGCCTGATCCATCACCTGCACCGGCAGACGCCGCAAAAACCGACTTACGCGCCTCCGCCTCAAAGGAAATACCACCCGGCAAGACGGGCTCGCCTGATCCGGCAACTTCAACGACTACAGCGGATATAGCAGATCGCTCCGTTACCGAAGATCCACCCGCGCTAAAAGCGCTTCGTGAGGGAATGCCACCCGATGTCAGCGAGTTCATACGGCGTGCCGTGATATGCAATCACTGGGCGGGCGAAGAACCCTACGACGATGATCGCCGGGAGCAGATCAATCACGCTGTAAAAAGTATGGGGTGCCTCGAACTCGACGCCGACCAGAAAACCCTGCGATCGCAATATGCGCGCCAAGGCGAAGTGCTGAAACGCATCAGCCAGTCCAGAAAAACACCGTTATGAAAATCCTCGCGTTCAGTTTGCTGCTGGCGGTGCTCTGCGCCTGTACAGACTCTGATCAAAACATGTCGGGCGCTGACGGGTCTGCTGCAGGCAAAAGCGTGGCCGCGTTCCTGCAGGCTTATCAGGCGCAACATTTCCGCGGCCTTCCCGACACCAACCAGGCCCGGGCGCTGGCGCCCCACCTGAGCCCGCGGCTTACCGGGTTGCTCGAGGACGCACTGCGCGGACAGCAGAAATACAAGACCCGATTCCCGTCCGACAAGCCGCCGATGGTTGACGGCGATATTTTCTCGAGCCTTTTCGAGGGCGCAACGAGGGGCGAAGTCGAAGCAGTGACCGTATCCGCCGATACCGCGACAGTGCGCATCAAATACATCTACGCCGATCCGGCGACAGACAAAACAATTCACTCCTGGAATGACCGTTTTCTACTGATCCGTTCCGGGAAAAACTGGCTGATCGACGATGTGGAATACCAAGGCAGCTGGGATTTTGCGGTGCGCGGCAGGCTGTCGGCCGCACTGATCGAGACGGCCTCACTAGGCCAATGAAATCATCGCCCTCCGGCTAGCGGTTCTCGCCGGCAAAGACGTAACAGCGGCCGCCATTTCGTTTGGCGACATACATGGCCTCATCCGCAACCCTGAGCAACGCATCTGCATCCTGGAAAACCTGACCGGCGAGCGCGATACCCACGCTGGCGCCGACCTGTACGCTGACTCCATCCTTGACTGTGATTTCAGGTTGAAAGGCCTGGATGCAGCGTCGCGCCAGCGCAGTTGCATCCTCGGGACCCGCGACACCACCGGCAAGAATGACGAATTCATCCCCGCCGAACCTTGCCACGGAATCCTCCGCC
>JBILYA010000130.1:0-6261 GCA_044378065.1 Burkholderiales bacterium
CGAAGAGTTCTATGACGCCGAAATCGAAAAGCGTCAGGAAAAAGTGGCGAACGACCGCGGATTCCGCATCAGCGACCACTCGCTGCACATCTACGCGGACTGCATCCGCGACAACTGCCCGCGCAAACCCAAAAACTGATTCCTGCCCCAACCCTCTCGCCGAAGAAACTGTCAGCAACCCAACTGTTCGGCGAGGTTGAGAAAACTCGAGGCGTTGAAGGTAAATTCCGTCTCCGGCTCAAGATCGGGGTTGTTGTTGCGACCGTATTCGTGCGGTCGCTGGATGAAAGCCGTTTTCAAACCGCACTTCGCCGCAGCACGCAGATCGTGTTTATGTGATGCCACCATCATCAATTCGCCGGGCTGGACATCCAGTCGGTCGGCAGCACCGAGGTACATTTCGGGATCCGGCTTGAAATGACCAAAGGTATCGGAAGACAGCACACAATCCCATGGCAAACCGCCGTTTTTGGCCATGTTGACCAAGAGGCCGGTATTGCCGTTGGAGAGCGTAGAAATAACGAACTTCGACTTCAGCCGCTTCAGGCCTCGCACCGTGTCAGGCCAAGGTTTCAGCCGGTGCCAGACCCGGTTGAGATGAAATTTCTCGACCTCGGTCAGCGTGGTCACGCGAAACTGCCGCAATACGTCATCGAGAATCGCACGATGCATGACGTCGATTTTGGCAAAAGCCGCTTCTCCGCTGCGCACACGATCCATCGCCGGACGATAGCCGCCGCGCCAGGCGCGGGCGAACTTGACCGCGTTGATGCGCAACCCCTTGTCTTTGGCCAGCTCGCGCACTTCCCGTGCCACTGAACCGTGCCAATCCACCACGGTACCGAACACATCGAACACCAGCGCTTTGATTTCAGACATTATTTAACCCCCTTCTTGCCACGCACGCCGGATCCACGCCCCGACTGCTGCAGCATTTCTACAGCATGCCGGCGGGTCGTTTCGGTGATTTTCAGGCCACCCAGCATACGGGCAATCTCCTCCACGCGGCCATCCGCATTCAGCGGACTGACCGTTGAAGCCGGTTTGTTGCCAGCCCCGTCTTTGCGCACCTGCCACTGAAGGTCGGCGCAGGCCGCCACCTGGGGCAAATGGGTAATACACATGACCTGGTGGCGCTCACCCAGTTCGCGCAGCATGCGGCCAACAATTTCGGCGACACGGCCACCAATGCCGACATCCACCTCGTCAAATATCAGCGTCGGCACCCGGGCAACGCGGCTCAGAACAGTCTGGATAGCCAGCGACAGTCGCGACAACTCGCCACCGGAGGCGGTTTTCGCAATCGGTTGCGGCGTCATGCTCTGGTGCGGAGCGACGCGGAATTCAATCTGCTCAAGACCATGAGCAGCCGGGTTTTCCAGCGGCTCCATTGAGACTTCAAAGACGCCGCCCTGCATTGCCAGATCCTGCATGCCGGCAGTCACCGCCTCAGACAGCTTTTTCGCCGCCTTCCTGCGACCTGCAGTCAGTTTTTTGGCCGTCTCCCGATATACCGCCTCGGCTTCGGCTTCCCGTCGACGCAGGGTTTCCGGATCGCCGCCGGCACCGAGTTCAGCGAGACGTTCGCGAGTGTGCTCCGCCAGTTCCGGCAGCGCATCCGGATCGACACGGTATTTGCGTGCCGCCGTATGCAGGGCGTCAAGACGCTGCTCGACTTCGCGCAAACGCTGCGGATCGAGGTCGGTGCGTTCGCTGTAATGGCGCAGTGCATTGGCGCCTTCCTGCAACTGGATCTGCGCAGGCACCAGTGCGTCAAGGATTTCCTTCAGCCGCGCATCGTGCTGCAGCAGCGGCTGCAGCCGCGCCAGCACCGCATTCAACTGATCCAGCGCTGCACCCTCACCTTCGGACAGCATTTCCACGCCGGCCTGCGCCGCCTCAATCAGACTGGCGGCATGCGCCAATCGCACATGTTCAGCACCCACTGCGGCCCACTCGCCGGGCATCAGCTTCAACGCATCGAGTTCCTGAGACTGCCATTCCAGGCGCTCGCGTTCGGCGTTGATCGCTGCCGCATTACCCTCGAAAGCCAACCGTTCTTCACGTCGCCGCTGCCAGGTCCGCCAGGCGTCGGCGACCATCTCCACCTGCGCTTCCAGACCGCCATAGGCGTCAGTCAGCGCACGCTGGGTGGCAGGACGACTCAGCGACTGGTGCTGGTGCTGACCGTGTATGTCGACCAGAAAATTGCCGGCCTCACGCAATTGCGCGGCCGTTGCGGCATGGCCGTTGATGAAGCCGCGCGAACGGCCGGAGGTTTCGACCACCCGCCGCAGCAGACAGACACCTTCGTCGCCCGACAAATCGCTGTCGCTGAGCCAGTCCGCCAGCGCACGATGGCCATCCACATCGAATTCGGCAGTAATGTCGGCGCGGGCCGCGCCCTGGCGGATCGCAATCGGATCCGCGCGTTCACCCAGCGCAAGGGCAAGCGCATCAATCAATATGGATTTGCCGGCGCCGGTCTCGCCGGTAAGCACCGTGAAACCGGTGCCGAATTCGAGCTCCAGACGCTCGACAATGACAAAATCGGTGATGGTCAGACGACGCAGCATGGATGGGTCCGAAGCCGCAGCGGTCAGTCGCGGTTCCAGTGCAGCTTCTCACGCAGCATCGCGTAATAGCTGTGGCCGACGGGGTGCAGCAGCTTGATCTGATGCGGGTAGCGGCGCACGACGACGCGGTCGCCTTCGCGCAGATCAAAATGCGAATGACTGTCGAAATGCGCGCGCGGATCGTCGGCACTGCGCACGACGATTTCGACAACGCTGTTGGCGCTGATCACGATCGGCCGGTTGGACAGGGTATGCGGCGATACCGGCACCAGCGTCATCACGGAAAGCGACGGGTGCACAATCGGACCGCCGGAAGACAGGGCGTAAGCCGTCGAACCGGTCGGCGTCGCCACAATCAGGCCGTCGGAACGCTGGTTGTAGATGAACTGGCCGTCGATACGCACCTCAATGTCGACCAGACCGCCCTTGAATCCCTTGGCCACCACGACATCATTGAAAGCGAGCACTTCAAATACGCGCTCCTGGCCGCCGTTGTTGCCGCTCCAGACTTCGGATTCGAACAGCATGCGCTCTTCGGTGACGAACTGGCCGTCAAGAATCGCCGTGATCGTCTCGAACATCGTGTCGAGCGAAATGTCAGTCAGGAATCCCAGCCGCCCCTGATTGATGCCGACCAGCGCGACATCATAGGGCGCGAAGGTGCGCGCGATATTGAGCATCGTGCCGTCGCCACCGATGACGATCGCCAGATCGGCCTCACGACCCAGATCTTCCAGCAACAGCACTTCATACGGGCAGTTCTGGATATGCGCCGCCGTCAGCCGGTCGAGAAGCACCTTGACGCCGCGGGTTTCCAGAAAGCGCGCGAGACGCATCACCGGCTCGGCAACTTCCGGTGTCTTGTATTTGCCGATCAGCGCGACAGTGGGGAATGCAACAGGCATGGCGCATTAAACCACAATTCCCGTGCAGCCGGCAGCGCGCAAATTCAATTAAAACAATGCATTGGCGCTCGCCCCCGATGAGTGCTGGTCGACTGAACTTTTTGTGTAAAATGAATTTATGGCTCAAGAATTCCATGCACTGAACGAACGTGCGCAACTGCTGCTGAAAACCCTGGTGGAACGTTACATCGCCGATGGTCAGCCCGTCGGCTCGCGTGCGCTGTCCAAATACTCCGGCCTCGACCTGTCACCGGCAAGCATCCGCAATGTGATGGCCGATCTCGAGGACATGGGATTCATCGCCAGCCCGCATACTTCCGCCGGGCGCATTCCGACGCCGCGCGGCTACCGCTTTTTTGTCGATACACTGCTCACCGTCAAACCGCTGGACCGCATCGAGATCAACCAGCTTGAAGGCCAGCTGCAGATCAACAACACGCAGAAACTGGTGGCCTCGGCCTCGCATCTGCTGTCCGACCTGACCCGCTTTGCCGGCGTTGTCGTCACACCCCGCCGCAGCAGCGGCTTCCGCCATATTGAATTTCTCAAGCTCGCGGAAAAACGCATCCTGCTGATCCTGGTCACTGCCGAAGGCGACGTACAGAACCGCATCATCCAGACCGACAAGACCTATACGCCCTCGGAACTGGTGGAAGCCGCGAATATCCTTAATCAGAATTACGCCGGCTGCAGCTTCGACGAAATCCGCCGCCGCGTGCATGCCGAACTCAAACAGGTTCAGGAGCACATGTCGCAGCTGATGGCCGCAGCCCTCGCCGCCGGCGATCAGGCCGTCAGCGAATCCGCCGAGGACGTGGTGATCTCGGGCGAGGTCAACCTGCTCGGCATCGACGACCTGTCATCGAACATGACCAAGCTGCGCGATCTGTTCAATCTGTTCGAACACCGCTCCACGCTGCTGCAACTTCTTGACCACTCCAGCCGTGCCCAAGGCGTGCAGATTTTCATCGGCGGTGAGGCCGGCCTGCAGCCACTGGATGAATGCAGCGTCGTCACCGCACCTTATGAAGTCGACGGCAAGATTGTCGGCACTGTCGGCGTCATCGGGCCGACACGGATGGCCTACGAACGGGTGATTCCCATTGTCGACATCACCGCAAAACTGCTCAGCAGCGCACTGACCCAACGCTGAGCGGCCCGCACGGCCCGTTTTAGCCCGTTTAATTTTCTACTTTCCGTTTTCACTGAATCGCAAAGCCATCATCATGGGTTTCCCCAAAGAACCGCCCTACGCGCACGGCAGCACCCCGAAGATCGGCGTGCTGATCATCAACCTCGGCTCGCCGGAAGCGGCCACCCCAGCAGCAGTTCGCACCTATCTTCGCGAATTCCTGTCCGACCCCTACGTCGTCGAAATTCCGCGTCCGGTGTGGTGGCTGATCCTCAACCTGTTCATCCTGACCACACGCCCCAAGGCTTCAGCAGAACGTTATGCGCAGGTTTGGACCAAGGACGGCTCTCCTCTGAAGGTGCACACGGAACGCCAGGCCACGATGCTGCGCGGCTACCTCGGCGAACGTCTGAAGCAGCCGCATGTCGTTGAATACGCGATGCGCTACGGCAACCCTTCGATCCGCTCGAAACTGGAATCACTGAAAGACCAGGGCTGCGACCGCATCCTGCTGCTGCCACTGTATCCGCAGTATTCGGCGAGCACCACCGCCACCGTATTCCAGGAAGCCTTTGCCGCCATCGGCAAGATGCGTAACCAGCCGGCACTGCGCACCGTCAAACATTTCCACGACGACGAGGCTTACATCAAGGCCTCGGCCCAGTCGATCCAGGACTACTGGTTCAAACACGGCCGCGGCGATCATCTGGTACTGAGTTTTCACGGCGTGCCGCGGCGTACGCTGGACCTCGGCGACCCCTACCACTGCGAATGCCTGAAAACCGGCCGCCTGATCGCCGAACAGATCGGCCTCAAGCCCGAATCTTATTCCGTCACTTTCCAGTCGCGCTTCGGCCGTGCGGAATGGCTGAAGCCCTACACCACGGAAGTGATCAAAGGCCTGGCCAAAAAGAAAGTCGGTCGCGTTGATGTGGCCTGCCCGGGCTTTGTCAGCGACTGCCTGGAAACGCTGGAAGAAATCGCCATTGAAGCCAAAGGCGACTTCCTCACCAACGGCGGCAAGGAACTCCACTACATCCCCTGCCTCAACGAACGTGACGACTGGCTGCACGCGCTGACCGACATCACGCTGAAGAACCTTCAGGGCTGGAATAACAGCGCAACACCGGAAAGCCTGAAAGCCGCCAAAGACCGCGCCCTCCAGCTCGGCGCCAAGTCATAAGCTCCGCACCATGGCCCTTTTTGTGATCGGCCGGGCCACCCCCGGTCAAACCAATAAAAATAACAACAAAAACAAATACTTATAAATTTTCTGCTATGCCCTTGAAATCATCAAGGTCAGCCCAACATGGTGTGAGCTTACTTATAACCACACTGCCAAAACACCATGACGCAGGAATCGCAGGACCAGAAACCCGAAAACGCCGCCGGCTCCGATGCCGCCGCCTCTGCCGCAAAACCGGGGCCGGAAATCATGCCATCGACCGAAGAGCTGCTGCGCAAGGCTGAACTCGACGCCCAGGAGCACCACGATGCCTGGCTGCGTGCCAAGGCCGAGACCGAAAACATCCGCAAGCGCGCGGTCAGCGATGTCGCCAACGCACATAAATACGCGGTTGAGAATTTCGCGGCGGAACTGCTAGCGGTACGGGACAGCCTTGAAGCCGCACTCGCGGTTGAAACCGCC
>JBILYA010000131.1:0-6231 GCA_044378065.1 Burkholderiales bacterium
AATACCCTTTCATTCTGACCACACACCCTTCGATCCCGGCCAAATCAGTGCGCGAATTCATCGCGCTTGCAAAAAAACGTCCCGGCGAACTGAGCTACGCCTCCTCGGGCAACGGCAGCGGACCGCACCTCGGATTTGAACTCTTCAAGAGCATGGCGGGCATCAACGTGGTTCATATCCCTTACAAGGGTGCAGGACCCGCCAACACCGAATTGATCAGCGGTCAGGTGCAGGCCTTTTTCAACAACATCCTCGCCGGAAAGCCGCATATCCAATCGGGCCGCTTGCGTGTGATCGCCGCAACCAGCGCCAAGCGCTCGCAGGCGATGCCAGAGATTCCAACGTTCGCAGAGTCCGGCGTGCCCGGATTTGACGTCACCGGCTGGTATGCCCTGCTCGCCCCCGCCGGCACGCCAGCGTCCATTGTCAACAAGGTTCAGTCCGACACCACTGCATCGCTGCGAATCCCTGACGTTGCTGCACGACTGTCGTCGGAAGGTGCGGAACCGGTTGGCAGCAGTCCGGAGGTGTTGACCAAGTTCCTGCAGACGGAAACGCAGAAATGGGCAAAAGTCGTGAAGGTCGCCAACATTAAAATCGACTGAGTAGGCTTTCGCCATGCACATACACGCGGCATAATGCCGCCTCACTCTGAACAAGGAACAGCCATGGCATCCATCACCACCGCAAGCGGTTTGATCATCGAAGAACTCAAAGTCGGCACTGGCGCAGAAGCTGCCGCCGGCCAGTACGTATCGGTGCACTACACCGGCTGGCTCACCGACGGCACCAAATTCGATTCGAGCAAGGACCGCGGCGACCCGTTCGAATTCCCGCTGGGCGCTGGACATGTCATCCGCGGCTGGGATGAAGGCGTGCAGGGCATGAAAGTCGGCGGCTCGCGCAAGCTGACCATCCCCGCCGACCTCGGTTACGGTGCACGCGGCGCCGGTGGCGTGATTCCGCCGAACGCGACGCTGGTGTTCGAAGTCGAACTGCTCGGCACCGAATAAACCGGCAAGCAGGAGGGGCAACAATGGGCAATCACGTCAAAATCAAATCCAGCAGCGGCGCCGGTGAATTCGACTGCTACCTCGCACTGCCCGCCGGCAATGCCAAGGCTCCTGCCGTGGTGATGGCCTCGGCCGTTCACGGCGTCAATGCCGACATCCGCGGCATCGCCGATGAATTCGCCGCCAAGGGCTTCATCGCCGCCGCGCCCGACCTGTTCTGGCGCACGCTGCCGGGTCCGCTGCCGCGCGACGACAAACGTGCCGGGGAACGTTCACAGCCGCGCATGCCGGTAATCAAGGCCGGTGAAACCGACATGGCCGATACCCTGGCGATGGTGCGCAAACTGCCCCAGCACAACGGCAAAGCCGCAGCGATGGGTTTCTGCTACGGCGGACCCTATGCCGCGATCGGTCCGAAGCGTCTGGGGTTTGACGCCGGCATCGGCTGCCACAGCACTCAGATGAAAGATTTCATGCACGAATTCGACGGCCTGAGCAAACCGGTCTGCCTGATCTGGGGCGACCAGGATGTCGCCGCGCCGCCCGAAGTTCAGGCCGCCTATCTCGAACTCGCCAAAAAGCAGTCACAGCTTGCCGTGCATATTTTCCCCGGCATCCAGCACGGTTACATGATGCGCGAGAACGTCGCTGCCTGGAGCCCGCCGACCTATGAGTTCTCGATGGCCCGCTCCATCGACATTCTCAACAGCCTGCGCTGAAGTTCACGCGTATGAAAAAGGGCCGCTACTGCGGCCCTTTTTTATTACTGACTGAATCTGCAACTTCCGTCAGGATGATTCTTAACAATCTGCTTTATTGATAACGTCCCGAACCGCCGCCGGTCTGCTGTTTGCCGATCAGGCACTGCAGCAGCGCGCGCTGTCCGTCACTCAATGCCGGCGTCGTATCTTCCGGCGTCCAGTGGCGCTTGAAAGCCGCCACCGCCGCCAGCAACCGCGTCACGTCATAACCGAGTGCAGCGAGCAGCGCGGCATCATCGGCGCCGGGGGCTGCCGGTGCGTACGGCGGCTCGCACCACAATCCCAAGCCCGCCGCAGCCAGTCGACGCCACGGAAAATACGCGCTGGGATCAACCTTGCGCCCCGGCGCAATATCGCCATGACCGATGATATTCGCCGGCGGAATACTCCAACGCGCCGTCAAGTCGCGCAGCAAATCAATCAGCACGATGATCTGCGCTTCGGCAAACGGTTCGTTACCGTTGTTGTCGAGTTCAATACCAATAGATGACGAATTCAGGTCCCGGTTGCCGCCCCAATAGGAATCGCCGGCATGCCAGGCGCGCTTCTGCTCATCCACCAGATAAATGATGCGGCCGTCACGACCGATCAGGTAATGTGCACTGACTTCGCGCATCCGGCTGGTCAGCGTGGCCAGCGCCTGCTCGACGGTATCGTTGGTGGTGTGATGAATGATCACATAGTTCGGCCGCCGCTCGCCGAAATTGGGCGAAGGCCGCATCTCCACCGGAAGCCCGGTGTACCGCGGCAAGGGTGCACAGGCTGACAACAGCAGGGCGACCGCCGCAACAGCCGCAACCATCACCCGCCAACACCGCATCGTTCGCTGGTCCTGCACGATTTCCTCCCGGCCATATACCTTCAAGCACACTGTACCACGCAGCCCGTCTATGGGTTACTCTCGCCGCATGAACCACGCAACTCCCAACGATTCCCCAAAATCCATTTCGCGCGAAGCACTCAACGCATTACCGGTGCAGCGCTACGAAGGCCCCATCCATTTCGTCGATACACCCGCGTTGCTCCATGCCGCACGTATCGACATCCTCGGCGAGCGCGCACTGGGTTTCGATACCGAGACCCGCCCCGCCTTCAGCAAGGGCGAAAGCTACCTGCCCAGCATCGCACAGGTCGCCACCGCCCGCGGGGTACATATTTTCCCGTTGCGCTACACCGACACCCACGGCCTGCTTGGTGAAATGCTCGCCGCGCAGAACATCGCCAAGATCGGCGTTGCCCTGGCCTATGACCTGCGCACGCTGAAACAGGTCTTCCCCTTTCACGAACGGCATATCGTCGATCTTGGCATCATCGCCAAGCGCCACGGTTATGAGCAGACGGGCGTACGCAACCTCGCCGGCCTGCTGATGGGCTACCGCGTGCCCAAGGGCGCCAAAACCACCAACTGGTCAGCCCCGCACCTGACGCCGGCGCAGATCGCCTATGCCGCCACCGACGCCTGGGTCTGCCGCGAGCTCTATCTGAAATTCGAAACCACCGGCATGATTACCGGCACGCCAGCTTCCAACGGATAAAATAAGGGCTTGCGGCAAACCGATAACCGCTCTACTGGAAAGAATGTTTCAGCAATGATCGCCATCACCGCCGGCCACTGCGCCGGTCGCGACCGGAATACAACGACAACGTCTTGGCGCAGGGTTCTGCTCATCGCCGCCGCCCTCGTTATTGCCTTTCTCGGCGGCTGCGCCAAAAAACCACCCACAGGCCTCACCGACCTCAAAGCCAGGAGCTACGGCGAACTCGAGCGTTATCTGCTGTCACAGCCGGCCGACACCGACACTTTCAAGGTGCGCGGCCCGTTCACCGTCGACACCAAGGAAAACCACCAGCTACAACTTCCCGCCGGCGAGCGCATCACCGGTGACCTCTACCTCGCCGAACACGGCAACAAGGCGCCCCTGGTCGTCCTGCTCCATGGTTACG
Source organism: Burkholderiales bacterium (assembly GCA_044378065.1). GTDB lineage: Bacteria > Pseudomonadota > Gammaproteobacteria > Burkholderiales > SG8-41. Next base: position 3,719 of record JBILYA010000131.1, read on the forward strand.
GCAACAGCAAGGCCGACCATGGCTATCAGGCCATGCATCTGGCGACATGGGGCCTGCATGCCCTTGCACTGGATCTGCCCAAACAAGGTCCATGGGCAAAAAACGGCCGCATCCTCGCGGAAGTAACCGAACTCCTGCAGAAAAATCCGGCCTTGCTGGACAGAAATATCGATGGCAGCAAAATTCTTCTGGTCGGTCACTCATTCGGCGGCTCATCGGCGGCAATTGCCTTGGGCCAGGGTGCGCCGGTACTCGGCGGCGTGCTTCTCGATCCCGCGATCGCGGACGGCGACGTGCGCGGTGCGCTGGCCCGTATCAAGAAACCGGTGATCCTGATCGGTGCAGATGAATACGTCTCCGAAGCTGTCGGCCGCGGCTACTTTTATTACTACATACGCAACGGCATTATCGAAGTCTCGATCCGGGACGCCGAACACGAGGACGCCACCTTCTCGATGGAAATGACCGGCATCACCGGGGAACAGCTGACTTTCATCAGCACCCTGACCGCCGCCGCATTCAGCCTGGCCGCCACCGGAAAATCCGATTACGCCTGGGCCGGTTTCAACAAAGCCTTCCGCGAAGGTACAATCATCAATCCAAAGAAAAAATAAACAAAAAAAAGACGGCTCCAACCGTGTTTCTTAAATAGTTTTTCCCGATCAACCCAGAGGATCATGCTCAGCACATGATACCGCTCATGAAAACCACCATTACCCGGCTGCTCGCGCTGCTACTGCTCCATTGGATCGGCGCAGGCAGCGCAGTCGCACAGACGGCGGCAACGCTGCCAGCCCTTGAGGCAGAACGCGCCAAACAGGAAAAAATCTATCAGGGGCGCGGCGAACTGCGGCTTGAGGGGTACGTCATTGACCGCTCGCTCTCCGCCTATGTGCGCGCACTGCCCCAGGGCTTTGCGCAATCGCTGGCTAACCTCGGTCCCGAGGAACGCTGGCTGGATGTCGGTGCCGGCCAGGGAATGGCCGTGCTGGATTATTACGCGCCGGAATACGACCCCAGGCAGGCCGGCCGGCGCGAACGGCAGATCAAAAAGGCGCGCTCGGTCGCCATGTCCATCGAAGACCGGCGCACGCCGCGCTGGCAGCAGACGGCGGACACCCTGGAGCCCAAACAGCTCCAGTATGTGTTCAACAAACCGTTACGCGATTACACCACCGAAGAACTGGGCCGTTTCCAGCTGATCACCGACGTTATCGGCGGATTTTCCTACACCGAAAATCTGACAATTTTCATGGAAAAGGTACTGAGTCTGCTTACCGTCAACGGCATGTTCTATACCGTTGCGCAGGACGTTCGCAACGAAGCCGGCAATAACGAACCGCACTACGCCGGCGAGCCTTTTCTGTCGCAGATCAAAAACGCCGCCGGCAATGACATCGGCATCTGCGCCTGGCTGAAAACCATCGGCTGCATCGAAGTCAGCTGCGAATACAAAAGCGACTGGAAGCCCCCGTTGGAAACCTACAAGGTCCGCAAGACCTGCAATAACGTCACTGTGCCGCCACTCAAAACGGAACGTTATGTTGCCGGCACGCCGCCGGAACGCGTGTTCCTGCTGACCAGCCCCGCAGCAGCACCCGCCGCCAATCCCTGAGTTTGATGCAACACAATGTCACCGGCACTGTGCGGCGCTAAAGTGCCGGCGGCATGAGCAACGCAAACAGTCTCCCGCCGGCAAATCCGCGCGACCGCATCCTGACCGTTTCACTGGTCATCCTCTGCCAGATCGTCCACGGCATCAGCTTCAGTGCGATGCCGCTGCTGCTGCCGCTGATCCGAGAAGACCTGCACATCACATTCACACAAGCCGGCCTGCTGTCGGCCGCAGCCACTTTCAGTTATGCGCTGGGCCAGATTCCCGCCGGCTTCCTCTCCGACCGTTACGGTCCGAAGCGGCTGTTTTTTATCGGTCTGCTGGGCTGGTCGGTGTTTTCGGTATTCCTCGGTCTGATTCACATTTTCTGGCTGGCGGTCATCTCGCAACTGCTCGCCGGCGCTTTCCGCGCCCTGCTGTTCGCGCCCGGCATGTCGCTGCTGGCCTCGTGGTTTTCGCCGGAACGCCGCGCCACGGCAATGAGCCTCTACATGCTCGGCGGCTTCGCCGGGACCATCGTGCTCTCGCTGGGCGGCCCGCTGCTGTCTGCCGCTTACGGCTGGCGTGTGGCTTTCATGATGATGGCCGCCATCGGCATCTTCATGGCTTTTGTCTACCGGCATTACGCCCGTGAAAAACCGCGCAGCGGCAGCGCACAACCGCTCGCACTCGCTGACGTCACCCGGTTGTTCAGCCATCCGATCATGTGGGTTTGCAGCGGGCTGCAGTTCGTGCGCTTCGCGGTGGTCACCGCCTATATGGTGTGGCTGCCGTCGCTGCTGGTCGTCGACCGCGGCGTCAGCGTGCAGACTGCCGGCTTTATCATCGCCATGGCTGCCGCCTTCACCGCGCCGTCGAACACGCTGGGCGGCTACGTCTCCGACCGCCTGCGCAACCC
>JBILYA010000132.1:0-6208 GCA_044378065.1 Burkholderiales bacterium
ATTCGGGCTTTGCGTTTCTGGAAGTAGGTACGGTACGACGCAAGAACCAGGTCAACGCGCTGGTGAAGATACTCACCGATTTTGCGGTCTCGACCATCGTCTATTTTTTCATCGGTTACGGCGTGGCCTATGGCGTGTCGTTCATGGTCGGTGCGGATCAGTTGGCCGAGAAAAGCGGCTTCGAAGTCACCAAGTTCTTTTTCCTGCTGACCTTTGCCGCGGCGGTGCCGGCGATTATTTCCGGCGGCATCGCCGAGCGCGCCAAATTCAACCCGCAGCTGATCGCGACGATGGTGATCGTTGGTTTCATCTATCCCTTTTTCGAGGGCATCGCGTGGAATGACCGTTTCGGCATTCAGCCCTGGATCGAGGCGACGACCGGCAACAAGTTCCACGACTTTGCCGGGTCAGTGGTGGTGCATGCGGTTGGCGGCTGGATCGCATTGGGTGCGGTGATTCTGCTCGGACCGCGCATCGGTCGTTACACCAAGGACGGCATGATTGCGGCCCATCCGCCGTCGAGCATTCCCTTCCTCGCGCTGGGTGCCTGGATTCTTACTGTCGGCTGGTTCGGCTTCAATGTGATGTCGGCGCAGACCATTGACAAGATTTCAGGTTTGGTCGCGGTGAATTCGCTGATGGCGATGTCGGGCGGCATCATTGTTGCGCTGGTTTTGGGGCGCAATGATCCGGGCTTTGTGCACAACGGCCCGCTGGCCGGTCTGGTAGCGGTATGTGCCGGCTCTGATGTGATGCATCCGGCAGGCGCGCTGGCGACGGGTGGCATTGCCGGCGGATTGTTCGTCTACATGTTCACGCTGACGCAGAACAAACTGAAGATCGACGACGTGCTCGGCGTGTGGCCGTTACACGGTCTGTGCGGCGCATGGGGTGGCATCGCCTGCGGCATTTTCGGATCAAAAGCGCTGGGCGGTATCGGCGGGGTCAATATGACGGCTCAGCTGATAGGTACTGTCCTGGGCGTTGTAATCGCGCTGATCGGCGGCTTCGTGGTTTACGGTGTTCTCAAAGCGACGGTGGGTATTCGTCTGGACCGCGAGCAGGAGTTCAACGGCTCGGACCTATCGATTCACAAGATCACCGCGACGCCGGACCGCGAAGCGAACTGGTGAGAAGAGCGGCACCCCGGTCCTGGCCGGGGTGTTTCGTTCAGAACGTCGCCGTCCCGCGCATTGCGTAACAGCCGGAAGCGTTCGCCGTCCATAACTCCACCGATTTTCCGTCGCCGGAAGGCTGGCCGTTTACGCTGAAGGTTTCCTGATGGAAGACCGGATGCGTGGCGCGGTAATCGAGCGTGCGCACCGGGCGCGGATCATTGCGGCGGCATAAATCCAGAAGCAGCGTTGTTTGTAACGGGCCGTGCACGATCAGTCCCGGATAACCTTCAGCCTGCCGGCAATAATCAATGTCGTAATGGATACGGTGGCCGTTGAAGGTGATTGCGGAGTAACGGAACAGCACGGCTTCGCTCGCCTGCAAATCGCGTCGCCATGCAGCCAGTTGCGGCGCCGGTTTGCCGGCGGGGCCTGCGTCACCCGGCTTTGCGGCATCGCGATAGACGATGTCATGTTCCTCGACGATAGCGGTCGTGCCGTTGGCACTGACGGTGTGGCGCACGGTAACAAAAACCAGATTGCCGCTGTTGCCGGATTTGGCTTCGACGGACAGGATTTCGGATTCGCGGCGCAGGGCATCACCGATGCGGACCGGTGCACGGAAATCGATGCGGCCGCCGGCCCACATGCGCCGCGGCAACGGCACCGGCGGCAGGAAGCCGCCGCGCTTCGGGTGGCCGTCATGGCCGAGTTCGGTATTCGAGGCGGTTTCGAGGAAATACAGCCAGTGTCCGCTGTGCGGAATGACATCGCCGGTTTTCGGTGGCGGATCCTTGCGGTCGAGCGTGGCTGACAACGCTGCAACAGGAAAGCCCGTGGCGGTGTCTTCGTGGCTTTCCTTTTTGCCGATCCAGCTGCGCAGATGGTTGATGTCCATTTCCATATCGGTCAGCCCAAGGCCAGCACGCGCGCCAGATCGCGTGCGCTGTGTTTGTCCATATTGAGCACGGCGTCGCGAATGCGTTCGGCCTGCGGTTTCGAAATCACCAGTGAGGCGTTGTCGAAGAACTTTTCGGTAATGTCTTCGGCAGTCAATGCGCGGTCGCCGGCACCGCGGTTGATTTTTTCCATGTGCACCAGTTCGCGACCGTCCTTGGTGGTGACGACCACGCCGCCCGAGAAATATTTCGGGAAGGCTGAATCCGGATCGGCTTCGTGGTTCACTTTTTGAGCCAGCGCGAGGATCGCCGGATCGTTGAGGGCATCGGTTTCCAGTTCGGCGAAACCGAATTTGCCGCGTACGAAACAGGCGGCGAGCACAAATTGCACGCTGAACTTGGCCATGTAGTCCGATACCGGGCGGCGGCGCATTTCCGGCGGCTCGGCGATGTAATGGAAAGTCTCGGGGTGCAGCAGCGCACGCACTTTGACGATGTCTTCCGGTTTGATGTTGTGCTTGCGGCGGATGGCCAGTGCTGAGTCGGCGCAGGCATGCAGCAGGTGGCAGATCGGAAAGGGCTTGATGGCGACTTCCTTGAACAGCCATTCCTGGCCGAGACTGCGCGTCATCGCGCCCATGTCGACTTCCTTGAAGCGGGTGCCGGTGTGTGAACGGAAAATGCCGTCTTCGCCTTCATAGATTTTGCGGGTGCCGACAAAGCCGCCGCTGGCGAGACCCGCAGCGGTGATCCCGCCGACAGCGGCCCAGGCCGGATGCAGGCGTTTGTTCCAGGCGCCATCAGCGCGGTGTTCGGAGATTGCGGATGCCGTGCTGCCGGCAAAGCCCTGTGCGTATTGCAGGCGCTGCGGGCTCAGTTTGAACAGCTTTCCGGCCGCAACCGAGCAGCCGAAGTGACCGGCGATGCCGGTGGTGTGGAAGCCCTGGGTATGCATGGTGCCGCCGGCGGCAACGCCGAGGCGCGTGGCGATTTCAACGCCGAGGATATAGGCCATCAGCAGGTCGGCGCCTGACGCGTCACGTTTTTCGGCAACGCCCAGCGAACAGGGGAATGAACTGGCGGTCGGGTGGACGATGGCCCCGGGGTGGGTGTCGTCGTAATCGAGGCCGTGGGCGAGAATACCGTTCATCAATACCGCGTCGCGCATCGGCAGCTTGATGTTCATACCGATGACGCTGTTGTTGCCGCCTTCAGCGAGATTGCTGATGCCGGCCAGCGCATGCTGGGCGAAATCAAAACGTGTGGCAGCGAGGGCGGTGCCGGCGACATCCAGTGCGTGCAGTTTGGCGCGCTCGCGAACGTCTGCGGGAATCGCGTCAGGCGTCAGGTTGGCGGCGAACTCGGCAATCTGTTGCGAGATCGACAGGGTTGTGGCGGCGGTTGCTGGCGCGGCTGCGGGTGCGGGTTGTGTCGACATGGCGATATCCGGATGGATGGCGAGTGAAAGACGGGCGATGACTGTAGCAGTTTCCCGTCTGCGGGTCGGTCGCCATTTCGCATGCTGGGCATGTTGCGTCGCAAATGTAATGATGTGCATCACCCGCTGCTTTTATAATGCGGAACTGCAATCGTTCCGTTCAGGCTGAGCGGGCGGGTATTTTTAAATAATTGTTTTTATTGATAAAAAAGAGGTGGTTATGGAATGGCTGTCAGATCCGAATGCATGGCTCGCGCTGGCGACGCTGACGGCGCTGGAAATTGTCCTCGGTGTGGACAACATCATTTTCATTTCCATCCTTTGTGGGCGCCTGCCTGAACACCAGCGCGCCAAGGCGCGCAACATCGGTCTGATGTTTGCGATGCTGACCCGAATCGGTTTGCTGTTCACGTTGACCTGGCTGATGTCCCTGACTGCGCCGCTGTTTGCACTGTTTGCCCATGAACTTTCCGGACGTGATCTGATTCTGATCGGCGGCGGGCTCTTCCTGCTTTGGAAAAGCGTCCATGAGATCCACAACTCCCTGGAAGGTCCCGTGGACGGGAACGAGGGCGGCGTGGCGGTGGCGGCGACTGCCACTTTCGGCGCGGTGATCGCGCAGATTGCGGTAATCGACATTGTGTTTTCACTGGATTCGGTGATCACGGCGGTCGGCATGGTCGATGAACTGTCGATCATGGTGGTGGCGATCGTGATCGCGGTCGGTGTAATGCTGTTTGCCGCGGGCCCTATCGGCGCTTTTGTCGATCGTCATCCGACGATCAAGATGCTGGCGCTGTCCTTCCTGATGCTGGTCGGTGTTGCGCTGATCGGTGAAGGATGGGAAATGCACATTCCCAAGGGTTACATCTATTTCGCGATGGCGTTTGCGGTCGTTGTTGAAATGCTCAATCTGCGCATGCGTGCAAAACGCGCGCCGGTGGAGTTGCACAAGCAACTGCCGTAACAAGCACAGGAAAAACAGGCGGACCAAAAAACACAGCCCCGGGAACGGGGCTGTGTTTTTTTTCGAGGTTTACCGGATTTTCAGAAAGCCGACAGGCCGGTGATGGCGCGGCCCAGAATCAACGCATGGATGTCATGCGTGCCTTCGTAGGTGTTTACTGCTTCCAGGTTCATGACATGGCGGATGACGTGGAACTCGTCGGAGATGCCGTTGCCGCCGTGCATGTCGCGGGCGACGCGGGCGATGTCGAGCGCCTTGCCGCAGGAATTGCGTTTGAGGATGGAGATCATGTCCGGCACCACGCGGTCTTCATCCATCAAACGGCCGAGGCGCAGAACAGCGTGCAGGCCCAGTGTGATTTCGGTCTGCATATTGACCAGTTTCAGCTGTACCAGCTGGTTGGCGGCGAGCGGACGGCCGAACTGCTTGCGGTCCAGCGTGTAGGTGCGTGCGGCATGCCAGCAGAATTCCGCGGCGCCGAGCGCGCCCCAGGCAATGCCGTAGCGCGCCTTGTTGAGGCAGGAGAAGGGGCCCTTCAGGCCTGAAACATTGGGCAGCACGTTTTCGTCAGGAACGAACACGTTGTCCATCACCACTTCGCCGGTCACCGAAGAACGCAGGCTGAACTTGCCCTCGATCTTGGGCGTGGTCAGGCCCTTCATGCCTCTTTCGAGGATGAAGCCGCGGATCACGCCGGCATCGTCCTTGCCCCAGATCATCAGCACATCGGCGAGCGGGGCGTTGGTGATCCACATTTTGGCACCGCTGAGCAGCCAGCCGCCGTCGGTCTTGCGGCCGCGGGTGATCATGCCGGCCGGATCGGAGCCGGCATTGGGTTCAGTCAGGCCGAAGCAGCCGATCCATTCGCCGGTGGCCATTTTCGGCAGGTATTTCTGTTTCTGGGCTTCGCTGCCGAAGGCGGAGATCGGATACATCGCCAGACTGGACTGCACGGACAGCGCCGAGCGGTAGCCGCTGTCGACCCGCTCCACCTCGCGCGAGATCAGGCCATAACAGACGTGGTTGACGCCGGCACAGCCGTAGCCTTCGATGGTGGACCCGAGAAAACCCAGTTCGCCCATCTCGTTCATGATTTCGCGGTGGAATTTCTCGTGGCGGTTGGCCTCGAGCACGCGCGGCATCAGTTTTTCCTGGCAATAGGCCCGTGCCGCATCCCGTACCATGCGCTCTTCATCGCTGAGCAGGTCGTCGAGCAGCAGCGGGTCGTCCCACTGAAACTCGTTTTTGGTCGAGGACTTTGCGGCGTTCATCGGGGTCTCCGGATACAATGCAGGTTATGAAAGTCATTCGATTTTAGATCATTTTGGCTGACCAGGACCTGAACCGGCTGCGCATCGACCGGGATGCGCCCCAAACGATCCGCAGACGCGGTTTCCGCTGGTGGTGGCTGCTTGTTGCCGCCGTTGTCGCCGGTGTCGCCTTTTGGCTGTACGCCCGCAATGCGCCGCTGGCGGTTGAAACTGCCACGGTGTCGCAGGCATACCCCTCTCAAGCTCACACTTTGCTCAATGCTACCGGCTATGTCGTGGCCCAGCGCAAGGCGGCAGTGGCGTCGAAGGCCACCGGCCGGCTGGAGTGGCTTAATGTGCGTGAAGGCAGTCAGGTCAAGGCCGGTGAAATCCTCGCGCGCCTGGAAAGCAATGATGTCACTGCGCAGATGCAGCAGGCCGCGGCCAATGTCAAGGTGGCGCGGGCCAATCTGGAGCAGGGTGACGCTGAATTGAAGGAAGCACAGCGCGCCATGGCGCGGTCGAAGGATTTGCTGGAC
>JBILYA010000133.1:0-6206 GCA_044378065.1 Burkholderiales bacterium
AGCTGGTTGCGCACGGCGACGCCAAGTCTTCCAAGGTCGTCGGACGGCGCATCGAAGAAATCGACCTGCCCAAGGGCGCAACCATCGGCGCCATCGTGCGCACCCATGAACGCGAAGGCAGCGACGGCAAGGTCACCCGCGAACACCAGGTATTGATCGCCCATCACGACACGGTGATCGAGCCTGACGACCATGTGATCGTCTTCGTGGTGAACAAACGGACGGTGCCTCAAGTCGAACGGCTGTTCCAGGTCAGCGTGGGCTTTCTGTGACCGCACTGTTTACGGTTTTCCCGCACCTCGGGCTGATTGCGATGGTGATGAGCCTGTCGCATCTGCTGCCGCTGGGGGTATCGATAGGACACGACGACGGTGCCACCCAGGCTTTTGTCATTTCGATGATCGTCAACTTTTCCGTCGGCTGTGCAATGTGGCTGGGCACGCGCCACTACAAGCGCGATCTGACACCCCGCGACGGCATCCTGCTGGTGGTGCTGGCCTGGTGCGGCGGCGCTGCCTTTGCAACGCTGCCACTGCTGCTGGCAATCCCCGGGCTGACCTTCACCGATGCCTACTTCGAAACCATGTCGGGACTAACCACCACTGGTTCGACAGTACTTTCCGATCTGGATCTGCTCGCACCGTCTCTCAATTTCTGGCGCTGTCTGCTGGTCTGGCTCGGCGGCATGGGGTTGATCGTTTTGGCAGTGGCCATTCTGCCGCTGCTGGGCGTCGGCGGCCGGCAGATTTTCAAGGCGGAAACACCGGGTCCGATGAAGGACGCCAAGATGACGCCGCGCATTACCGAAACAGCGAAAGGGCTTTGGGTTGTCTACGGTCTGGTATCAGCCGCCTGCGTAATTGCCTACTATCTGGCCGGAATGACCTGGTTCGATGCCGTAGTGCACATGTTTTCAACCATGGGGCTCGGAGGATTTTCCAGCCATGACGCCAGCTTCGGTTACTGGGATTCGCCTCTCATTGAAGCCGTCGCCATTGTTTTTATGTTGATTGCCAGCATTAACTTCGGCTCGCACTTCCTGGCCTTGCGTTCGAAAAGTACCGCCCCTTACCGCGCCGATCCGGAACTGGCCTGGTGCATGGGCATCATGCTGGCGAGCTGCGTCGGCATCGCACTCTACCTCGACTGGATGGGCATCTATCCCGACCTCCTGACGTCCTTGCGTTATGCAAGCTTCAATGTGGTGTCGATCGCATCCACCACGGGCTACGCCAGCACCGACTACAACCTGTGGCCGATATTCGCCCCGATGTGGATGCTGTTCCTTTGTAGCTTCGCCTCCTGCTCGGGCTCCACCGGCGGCGGCATCAAGATGATCCGCGCGCAGTTGCTGTACATCCAGGTCTATCGCGAATTCGTGAAACTGCTGCACCCGACCGCTGCTGTCCCCGCAAAACTGGGCGGCCAGGTGATGGAAAACAAGATCATTTTTTCAGTGCTGGCCTTCCTGTTCATCTATATCGCCAGCATCGTCGCGATGACGCTGGTGATGATGGCCAGCGGACTGGATGATCTGACCTCGTTCAGCGCGATTGTCGCCAGCATCAACAATACCGGGCCGGGACTGCACAAGGTGGGGCCGGCGACCACCTATGCCGTGCTGTCCGATTTCCAGACCTGGGTTTGCACCTTCGCGATGCTGCTCGGCCGTCTGGAACTGTTCACGGTGCTGATCGTGTTTACACCGGTGTTCTGGCGCAAATAAGCGCCTTTAACTCCTCACGGCCTTGAACATTTCGAGCGCCTGCAGTCGCGCTGCAGCGTGCTCGACCACCGGCGCCGGGTAATCCTTGCCGATGATCACGCCGGAGCCCTGCTGCTCGAGCAGAGTCATTTCCCAAGGCGCGTGAATGGCGCGTTTGTCGCAACGCGCAAGCTCCGGAACATAACGGCGGATGAATGCACCTTCCGCATCGAATCGTTCCGACTGCGACACCGGATTGAAAATGCGGAAATAAGGCTGGGCATCGCAGCCGGTCGAGGCCGCCCATTGCCAGCCACCATTGTTCGCCGATTGATCAAAATCGTTAAGCTGATCCGCATAGTATTTTTCGCCCCAACGCCAGTCGACGTGCAAATCCTTGACCAGGAAAGACGCCGCGATCATGCGCAACCGGTTGTGCATATAACCGGTCTGGTTGAGCTGGCGCATCGCCGCATCGACGATGGGATAACCGGTACGGCCTTCACACCAGGCCGCGAACAGGTTTTGATCATTGGGCCACTGAATGGCATCGTAAGCCGGCTTGAAGGCCCGCGACACCACATGCGGATGATGATGCAAGATCATGAAATAAAAATCGCGCCACACCAGCTCCGACAGCCAGGTTGCAGGGCCCTCGCCCGATGGGCCACCGGTGCCGGGCCAGGCGGCACGCGCCAGCGCCCGGATCGAAACCGTGCCGAAGCGCAGATGAACTGACAGATACGACGGGCCCTTTTTCGCCGGGAAATCCCGGCTGTCGCGATAGCGCGCCATGCGCGGCAGAAAATCGTCGAGCAGTTTTTTTCCTGCTGCCGCCCCGCCGCTGATGCCCAGAGCCTGCAGATTGGTGGGCTCGAAGCCGATGTCGGCAAGACTGAGCATGCGCTGTTGTGCAGGTGCTTTGGCAAGATGCTCTGCATATCGCTCGACGGGATAGGCCTTTACAAAAAACGGATCCAGTTTTTTCAGCCAGGCATTTTTGTATGGCGTAAACACCGAGAACGGCGTGCCCCCGAGCGTCAGCACCTCATCTTTTTCAAAGATCACCTGGTCCTTGCGGGTCAGGAATGCGATGCCTGAATCCTTCAGTGCAAGGGCAACCGCACGATCACGTTCCAGCGCTGCCGGCTCGTAATCGTGGTTCGCGTATACCGCCTGCACGCCGAGTGTTGCGGCAAGCCGCGGAATCTCCGTCCGCGCCGCACCGTGCAGGGTGATCAGCTGTCCGCCGAATTTCTCCAGTGCGTGCCCGAGTTCGGTCACCGACTGCCAGATGAATTCAACGCGACGGTCATTGCGCGTCGGTAAAGCATCCAGGATTTCAGTGTCGTAGACAAAGACACAATAAACGCGCCGGCTGTCTTTTAACGCGGCAAAAAGCGCAGCGTTGTCCTCGCTGCGCAAATCGCGGCGGAACCACATCAGCGCGGCATCAAACTGGCTCATGGGGAAAGCGGTCACTGTTGAAGGCTGCGACGGGCAGCGGAACGGAACGTCAGAACTGAACTTCAATTGTCGCTGTCGTGACCCGGCTTTACAATAGATCGACTTATGACCAGCGTCGACCTCACCCAGCATTTCCTGATCGCCATGCCCGCGATGGTTGATCCGCATTTCGCACGCACACTGACCCTCGTCTGCGAGCACAACGAAAACGGCGCGCTGGGCATCGTCGTCAACCGGCCGACTGACATGAACCTGCAGGGGCTGCTCGAGCAGGTCAAAATTTTGCCGGACCGTGACAGCTTCAAAGGCGTTCCCGTGCATTTCGGCGGACCGGTGCAGGTCGACCGCGGCTTCGTGCTGCACAGTCCCGTCGGCGCCTGGCAGTCGACATTGACCATCGGCGGCAGCATCGGCCTGACCACATCCAAGGACATCCTTGAAGCAGTCGCCCGCGGCGACGGACCGGAGCAGATCCTGGTGACGCTCGGTTACGCCGGCTGGGCACCGGGTCAGCTGGAACATGAACTGGCACAGAACGCCTGGCTCACCGTGCCGGCACGCAACGACATCCTGTTCGATCTGCCGGCCGGAGAGCGGCTCCCTGCGGCAATGCAGCTGCTCGGAGTCGATTACGCCAATCTGTCGGACGTGGCCGGCCACGCGTGAATTCGCGACCGGCGCAAGGCGCAGTACTGGCGTTCGACTTCGGCGAACAGCGGATCGGCGTCGCCACCGGTGAAATCAGCCTGGGCATTGCGCATGCGCTGACGGTCATCGCCGCCGAAGACAACGACACCCGCTTCGCCAAAATCGCCGATCTGCTGGCTGAATGGCAGCCCGTGCTGCTGGTGGTGGGCGTCGCCAGCCACGATGACGGCGCCGTGCACGAAACCGGGCGGCTGGCGCGGCGTTTCGGCCAGCGCCTGCACGGCCGTTTCAATCTGCCGGTGGAATTCATCGACGAGCGCCTGACCTCGCATGCCGCGGACGCCGCCCTTCGTGAAGGCGGCGCAAAGGCCGGCCGCCGGGCAGCGATGCTGGATGCCGCTGCCGCCGCGGAAATCCTGCGCACCTGGTTCGAGACACCGCCGCAAAAAAACCCGCTTTGAACCGTGCCGCGGCGTTTTATCAGCGGGGTGATTGTGTTAGGCTACGCCCCGCATATGTGCCACTGCCATGCCGGGTAACCCGCTCCCAGATGCCGAGCAACTGCTCGCATCACTGACAGACCGGATGCGGCCCGCCGTCGGGCCGAACACCGGGCTGGTGGGTATTCATACCGGCGGCGTATGGCTCGCTGAACGCCTGCACCAGGCACTGGGCCTCCAACTTCCCCTCGGCACCCTCGACGTTTCTTTTTACCGCGACGACTTCAACAAGAAGGGTCTGCGGCGCAACGTCAAAAGCTCGGACATCCCCTTCGACATCGACGGCTGTGACGTGATCATCGTCGACGATGTGCTCTACACCGGGCGCACCATCCGCGCCGCCATCAACGAACTGTTCGATTACGGCCGTCCTTCCCGTATCCGGCTGGCGACGCTGGTTGATCGCGGCGGACGTGAATTGCCGGTTTCCGCCGACTTTTCCGGTGCCGACGTCAATGTGGCCCCCGGCGAAAGCATCGAACTGACACGCGACACCCAGGGCCGGTTGGCTCTGAAACTGACCCGGGACTGACTATGTGGCTTGATCCGGCAAATCCGCAACTCAACAAAAACGGCGAACTGCATCATCTGCTGTCGCTGGAAGGTTTGCCCGCGGACATCCTGCGGCAGATCCTCGATACCGCTGAATCCTTTGTCGGCGTCACCCAGCGCGAAGTCAAGAAAGTACCGTTGCTGCGCGGCAAAGCGGTGTTCAACCTGTTCTTCGAAGCCTCCACGCGCACAAGAACGACTTTCGAGATCGCCGCCAAGCGACTGTCAGCCGACGTCATCAATCTGGCCATCAACGTCTCGTCGCAGAGCAAGGGCGAAACGGTGCTCGACACCGTCGCCAACCTGTCGGCGATGCAGGCCGACATGTTCATCGTGCGCCATGCCGCCAGCGGTGCCCCGTACCTGATTGCCAAACACGTCGCTCCCGACATCCATGTCGTCAATGCCGGTGACGGCCGCCATGCGCACCCGACGCAGGGCCTACTCGACATGTACACCATCCGCCACTACAAGGGCGACTTCACCAAGCTGCGCGTGGCCATCGTCGGCGACATCCTGCACTCACGTGTAGCGCGTTCGCAGATTCACGCGCTGACCACACTGGGCTGCCCGGAAATCCGCGTCATCGGCCCCAAGACGCTGCTGCCCGCCCACGTCGACCGGCTCGGCGTGCAGGTCCATGCCGACATGCGCCAGGGACTCAAGGATGTTGATGTGGTGATGATGCTGCGCCTGCAAAACGAACGCATGAAGGGCGCGCTGCTGCCGTCGGCGCAGGAATTCTTCAAATACTACGGGCTCACCGAAGACAAACTGGCGCTGGCCAAGCCCGACGCCATCGTGCTGCATCCGGGCCCGATGAACCGCGGCGTGGAGATCGACTCCAGCGTCGCTGACGGTCGGCAATCGGTGATCCTGCCCCAGGTTACCTTCGGCATCGCCATTCGCATGGCGGTCATGAGCATCCTCGCCGGGAACTGATCGCGATGAAAATCCATATCAAGAACGGCCGCCTGATCGACCCGAAAAACGGCGTCGACGCCAAACGCGACGTGTTCGTCGCTGCGGGAAAGATCGTCGCCATCGGCGACGCACCGGCGGGATTCACTGCCAATCGCGTCATCGACGCCACCGGCCGCGTAGTCTGCCCCGGCCTGGTCGATCTCGCGGTGCGCCTGCGCGAACCGGGCTTCGAATATCTCGCAACGCTCGAAACCGAAATGAAAGCGGCGATTGCCGGCGGCGTGACCAGCCTCGCCTGCCCGCCCGACACCGACCCGCCGCTCGACGAGCCGGGCCTGGTGGAAATGCTCAAGTTCAGCGCCAAGAATCTGAATCAGGCGCATGTCTATCCGATCGGCGCACTGACCACC
>JBILYA010000135.1:0-6176 GCA_044378065.1 Burkholderiales bacterium
GCAGAACCTGATCCAGCCAGCTATCCAGTGACTGACGGAATGAAAGCACCATGATCAGCATCGCGACCACAAGGCTGAAGCTGACCAGGATGGCGGCGACGCTGATGGCGACATGGCGTGGCGTTGCTTTCAGCTGGGCCAGCCCCATTTCAAGCGCCGGAACTGAAGTCAGCTTTGCCGGGGACAGCAGAATGCCGGTCAGTGCCGGCATCAAAAGCACTGCACCGATCAGCAGCAGCGCGACCGCGCCATAGCCGGCCAGTGGCAGACCGCCGAACGGCGGAAGCAGGGCGAGCAGTGCGCCACTCAGTATGGTGGCCAGACCGGCCGCAATCCACTTCGGGCGATGCAGCGTGTCATCGTCATCGCGGGCATGCAGTTCGCCGGCGGGCTGGCGTCGCGCTGCATCCCAGGCGGGAACTGCGGCACCGATGATGGCGAAAGCCATGCCCAGTCCGAGAAAAGCGAACAGCGTCAGCGGTTCGACAATCAGCTCGGCATTGAGGTTACGGAAATAGTCGGCGCCCAGATCGGCGCCGGCAAAGGCCATGGCCTGCACTGCCAGCAGATAGCCGCCGCCGAGGCCGATCAATCCGCCGATCAAACCGAGCAGCGCGCCTTCTGCCACCAGCCAGCCCAGCACGGTGCCGCGCGTGACGCCGAGTGCGCGCAGCAATGCGATCTGCGTGCGCCTGCGCAGCAGTGCCAGAACCTGCGAGGAGAACACCATGAAAGTGCCGGTGAACAGGGCGATCAACGCCAGCATGTCGAGGTTGAGGCGGTAGGCGCGGGTGATTGCGAGACCACGCTCGCTGTCGGTCTGCGGCGTGACAGCATAAACACCCGGCGGCAATTGCGTTTGCAATTGTCTGCGGAAGGTCTCGGCATCAATGCCTGAAGCGAGCCGCAGATCGATACGGCTGATGAGGCCCGTACGTTCGAATTGCCATTGCATAGCCGCAATGTCCATCAGCCCGAGGTGCTGGCGATAACTGGCGTCGGGAAGAATTTCGACGATACGCAAAGGTAAAGGCTGCATGCCGACCTTGAAGGTGACCGTGCTGCCGACTGCTGTATCCAGCGCTCGGGCCGCACTCGCGGACAGACGGATGATATCGGCATCAAACAGCGCGTTGCGTGCGCCATTGCCTGCGCCGGCCAGTTGCGGTTGCAGTGCATAGGCCCTGAGGGCATCGATACCGATGATTTTCAGCGTATCGCGGCGGCCGTGGAGTGCGGCCTCCAGTTCAAGAACGGGGCTGGCTGCGTCGACGCCGGCCATTTTTGCGATCACCGGATAGAGCTGTTCATCAAAGCCGGTGCGGCCACCCTGCACAATAAGATCGGCTTCGCCGGCCAGCTGGCGTGCGGCGCGCCCGAACTCTCCGGCCGCGCTGGCATTGATCAGGTGAACGGCAAGACCGAGCGCTACGCCGATGGCAATGGCGGCAACTGCCAGCAGCGAGCGTCCCGGCGCAGCGCGCAGGGGGCCGCTGACCAGAGCATGCCAGACGGCTGCGTTCATGCCGCGTGCAATGCGCCGTGATGCAGCCGGTAGATGCGGTCGGCCGTTGCTGCTGCGGCACTGGAGTGGGTAACAAGAATACCGATGCTGCGCTGTGCCTTGACGCGTTCCCGCAGCAGGCGCAGCACGACATCGGCGCTGTCGGTATCAAGATTTCCGGTGGGCTCATCTGCAAGCACCAGCTTGGGTTCGTGGGCCAGCGCCCTGGCCACGGCTACGCGCTGCGATTCACCGCCGGACAAGGTGCCGGGGAAGCGGTGAATGGCTTCGGTGAGTCCAACGGCCGACAGTTCCGCATAGGCTTTGCGCTGCGCCTCGCGATGGGTGACACCATTGAGTTTCAGAGTCAGTGCTGCGTTGTCGAGAACCGTGAGGTAAGGCAGCAGCAGGAATGCCTGGAAAACAAAGCCGATGTCACGGCGGCGCATGCGTGTGCGGGTGTTGTCATCGAGGCCGGTAATTTCACGGTTATGCAGCTTGACGCTGCCGCTGTCTGGCAGATCCAGTCCGGCGATGAGGTTCAGCAGTGTTGATTTGCCGCAGCCGGAATCACCGACGATGGCGATATAGTCGCCTGGAGACAGCTCAAGATTGACGTCCTGAAGAATGGAGCGTGGCGCGGGGCCGGGATAGGTTTTGTGGAGACGGGACAGGCTCAGCATGGCAGACGCATTATGGGGCACGGCGTGGACCGATCCGTTTGAGCCTGTAGGCTTGTCATGGACGCCGCTTTAATCGTTTGAAACCAATTGATGACATCCGGACTCTCAGCACGCAGTGGTATGATTGCCCGCGTTTTTGAAATAGATCGCAACAAAGGAGAAATTTCAATGAAATCAAAAACTTATAATATTTCGAGGGCGGCGCTTGGAATTTTTTCGGCTGCTCTTTCATTGCCGCTGGCTGCGCAGTCCTACCCGTCAAAGCCAATCCGCATGATCATCCCGTTTTCCGCAGGCGGTGCCGCTGATGTGCCGGGCCGTATCGTGACGCAGCGGCTTACCGAATCGTTGAAACAGCAAGTCCTGGTGGATAACCGGCCAGGCGCCGGATCGACCATCGGCGCGGATGCGGCTGCCAAAGCGGCACCCGACGGTTACACGGTATTCATGATCAGCAATACGCATTTTGTCAGCGCAGCCCTTTACAAAAAACTCGGCTATGACTCACTGAATGATTTCACCCCGGTGACACAGATCACCAGTGCGCCCAATGTGATGGTTGTGCATCCCTCACTTCCGGCAAAATCGGTGAAAGAACTGATCGCGCTGGCCAAAGCCAAGCCGGGCCAGATCGACTACGCGTCTTCGGGTAACGGCAGCACGCAGCATCTGTCCGGAGCGTTGTTTGCCAATATGGCCGGCATCAAGATCACGCATATTCCCTACCGCGGCAGCGGTCCGGTGACGGCCGATCTTCTTGGCGGCCAGGTGCAACTGGCATTTCCCGGCATTGCCGGCATGCTGCCGCATATCAAGACCGGCAAACTTCGTCCGCTGGGTGTAACCGGAAGCAAACGCTCTCCCGAACTGCCGGATGTGCCGACCATCGCCGAAGCCGGGGTCAAGGGTTATGAAATGGTGGCCTGGTTCGGCGTGTCAGGTCCCAAGGGGTTGCCGCGCGATATCCAGATGAAACTGCATGGCGAATTACTCAAGGTATTGAAGACGCCTGAAATGAGCAAAAGCCTGCAAGCTGCCGGTCAGGAACCGGCATGGCAGGATACGCCGGAGAAATTCTTCGACTTCCTCAAGGTTGAGGCCGACAAGTGGGCGAAGATCGTCAAGGCCAGCGGCGCCGAGATCAACTGATCGCGTTATCGTTGGAATAAAAAACGCCGCCTCCCGTGCGGCGTTTTTCATGGCGCTTCGCGTTCAGGCGGCGCTGCGCTGCGGCCACATTGCCTCGAGGCCGTCTGCATTAGTTGCTGAAATCGTCGTGCGCATCATGTTGCGTGGCTGGTCGTCCGGCCAGGGCCGTCCGCGATGCATAGTGGCGCGGTTGTCCCACATCACCACGTCACCCGGGCGCCAGCGGTGCTGGAAAATGCGCTCAGGCCGCGTCGCCATTGCCGCCAGTTCATCAATGAGTTGCAGTGCATCTTCATGTGCCATGCCGTCGATGCCGCAGGTATGCGACGCGATATACAAGGCGTCCCGGCCGTTGACCGGATTACGCCAGCGGATACGCCAGGACACCGGCGGCATCGTCGAACGTTCGCGTTCGGAGGCGAGATGCGCAGCGATTTTTCCGCGGGAATGCGCGTAGTCATGGCTGGCGAAGGCGTTGTCGAGCCTGGCGCGCAGACTGTCATCAAGGCTGTCCCATGCCTGGCGCATGGACACGAATTCGGTTTCACCACCGGTGGTGGCCACCACGCGTGCAGACAGTACGGAGGCCAGTGCAGGCGGTATCTTGAAACAACTGTCGGTATGCCATAGCTGGTTGGCACGGGCGCGCAGGGCTTCCTTGTGATCCGGAGGCACCAGCGTGCCGTCGGGTTCGATATTGGTCAGGATGCTGAACGGCGTGCCTTCGCCGCGCGAAGCCGCTTTGGCGGTTTCCAGCGGACCAAAGCGTCGCGAGAAGGCAACCTGCAATTCATCAGTGATCGGCTGGTTGCGGAATACCAGCACAGAGTGTTCTTCGAATGCCGCACGCACAGCGGCATAAACAGCATCGTCGGCAGCGACTTCGGCCATGCCTGCGCCACGAATTTCTGCGGCGAATCCCGGCCCCAGAGGCATCACGTCCATTGGTCTGCTCCTCCACTGACGCTGGTTGCGTCTTATGCCTTGAATTCTACGCTTTGCAGCACGGGGAAATTCGCGGGAGTCACGATATGGAATGGCAGGCGATAACGCGCCTTGGCGAGCTTGAGCAGTGCGCGATCCTTGGTGAGCAGGCACCAGGCATTGGTGCCCGCCGCAAGCACGAGAAATTTCTGATCATCGGGGTCGCGGCACTGCGGCAGGGCTGCGACTGACGGTGTACTGACAAGTCGGGCGATACTGCGGAAGCGCTGGATGCAGGCGGCCTGTGCGGCAGCGTCCAGCGTCCATTTCTGCAGCGGGTAATCCAGCACGCGAACCAGTTCGGCATCGCAGTCCGCATCAATGATGATTTCGGCTTTGCCGTCATTCACCAACGACTGCACCGGCGCCAGTCCGGCATCATTGAACACCAGCCAGTCGAGCCAGACATTGGTATCCAGCACCAGCCGCAGCGGCATGGAATCAGGCAGGTTTTGCGACAGGGTGGGGGTGCTGCTTCAGCGATTTCCAGGTCGATGTGGCATAAGCAATCATTTCGCCGTGTTCATCGACCAGCTCGGAGCGCAGGAAGGAAATGCTGCCGCCATGGCGGATGAACCGTGCCGTGCAGGTCAGTCGACCGGAACGCGCGGCTTTCAGATATTGCACTTTCATTTCGATGGTGGCACCAGGGCCGCTGGTCTGGCGCAAGAGGTGTCCCATGGAGATGTCGAGCACGAAGGCCGAAATGCCTCCGTGCAGGCCGCCTTGCGGATTGAACATGAAGTCCTTCAGATCGAAGGTGATCACGCATTCATCAGCGGTATAGGCCAGCTCGAGCCCGAATAGCCGGGCCAGAAAAAATTTGCCGAAATCCTGTTCGTAGGTGGCGAGTGCATTTTCAAACGCGGCACGTGCAGCGTTTTCGTCGATATGTGTTTTTCGGGTCATGGCTGCCTGCAAAAGGCGCAATCCTAACATCGGTCCATGCAGGGCGCGATGTCCTGATCTTGCGATAGACTGCGTAAAAGCGGATTGCAGTTCAACATTGCCGGAGGAGGCAGGATGTACAAATTGAAACTGGTGCAACGGGTGGTCTTGCTGCTGGGCTTGATTTTCCCTTTGCTCGCGGCGGGTCAGCAGGGCGCATGGAAACCCGAGCGCAATGTTGAAATCATTGTCGGCACGGCTCCAGGTGCTGCACCGGACAAAACGGCACGTCTGATCCAGCGGCTGTGGCAGTCCCAGCGCATTTACGAAGGCCCGGTGACGATCATGAACAAGCCGGGTGGGGGTAATGTCATTGCATGGACCTATCTGAATCAACAGGCCGGTAACGCGCATTACCAGATGATAGGCAATCTTAATGTGCTGATCAGCCGTTCCCTGGGGTTAAGCCCCTACGGGCACAACGATTACACCTGGATTGCCACTCTGTTTGATGAATATTTTGCATTGTCGGTGCGCGCCGATTCCAATATGACGACAGGGCGTGATCTGATAGCCCGTCTGCAAAAGGATCCGACGTCTGCGGTCATCGGCGTGTCGACGTCCATCGGCGGCGCCAATCATCTGTCGGCGGCGCTGATGCTGCAGCGGGCAGGCATTGATCCGCGTCGCGTGCGTTTTGTCGCATTCAAAGGCAGCGGTGAATCGGTGACTGCGCTTCTCGGTGGTCACGTTGAAGCGATTTCAACGGCGGTGTCGACCACAGTGCCTTATATCCGCAACGGTCAGTTGCGGACCATCGCAGTGTCATCGCCCAAACGCCTGGGCGGCGTGCTGGCGACGGTGCCGACCTGGAGCGAGCAGGGGATCCGCGGCACGATGACCAACTTCCGTGCAGTCATGGCGCCGAAAGGAACCGATGCTGCCGCCGTCAAATTCTGGGAAAGCCG
>JBILYA010000164.1:0-5335 GCA_044378065.1 Burkholderiales bacterium
TGCGGGTTCGGGCTGGGTGAAGCTCATGTCATTTCTCCTTTGCGGGGCTGCTGCCGGACATCGCTTCCAGCACCGTGATCAGCGCGCCGAGATCATCACGGCCGCGACCCTGCCCCATCAATGCATTGATCTGCTGCATCACCAGTGCGCCGCCGGGCGAGGCCAGTCCGGCCTCATGCGCGAGCCCGAGAATGATGCCGAGATCCTTGTGATACAGCCGCGTGTCGATGCCGTTGTCGAAATTGCGGTCAACCATGCGTTTGCCGAACAGGTCCATGACCCGGCTCGCCGCAACACCACCCATCAGCACCTCGCGTACCTTGCCGGGATCCGCACCCAGCCGCGCCGCCAGATGCAGTGATTCCGCCACACCCTGAGTCGCCACCAACAGCGCCAGCTGATTACAGGCCTTGGTCACCTGCCCGGCACCGATGTCACCGACACGGGTAATGGTCTTTCCCATGCAGGAGAACAAAGGCTTTACCTGTTCAAACACATCCGTTGTACCGCCGACCATGATCGACAGCGTCGCCTGTTCAGCCCCCATCGGGCCACCGGAAACAGGTGCATCGAGCATCTCGATGCCCTTGGCCGAAAGCTGCTTTGCCACCGCGCGCGCCACGGCCGGTGAAATGGTTTCCATGTCGACCAGTATTAGGCCGGGTTTTGCGCCATGGATAATGCCGTTGGCGCCGAGCGCTACCTGCTCGAAATCGCTGGATGCAGTGACCATCGTAAACACCACATCCGATGCCGCAGCCAGCGCAGCAGGCGTTTCGTAAGACGTGGCGCCGATGGCGACCAGCGGCTGGGTGCTTTCGGCACGACGACCCCATACGCCCAGTTGATGTCCGCCCTTGTGCAGATGCTGCGCCATATGGCGCCCCATCGCACCCAATCCGATGAATCCGACTTTCAATGCCATTCCCCTTTTATGTCCGACCCACCCAACCGAATGCCATGATCAGCGGCAGGGTCAGCCAGAACAGTATGGTACTCCAGCCGATCAGCAAGGCTGCAGCGCCTGAATCCAGTTTGAAACGATCCGCCAGCAGTAATGCCGTCATCATTGCCGGTGTCGTGCCTTCGACCACCGCGGCGTACTGCGCCTCACCCATCGGCGAATAAATCAGCGGCGCAATCAGCCAAACGATGAAGGGCGTCAGCAGCAGCTTGATACCGACCACGGACAGAATTTCACCGCGCGGCACCAGATTGCGCCAGGGAATCGTCATGCCCAGCACGAACAGGATCACCGGAATCGTCGCCTGACCGATGAAGCGTGTCGCGGCAACCAGCGGCTCATAGGTCAAACCCAGCTGCTGGCAGGTGAAGCCCGAAAGGAAAGCCCAGATCGGCGGCATCGTCAGCACCACACCGATCACTGAAGGCCGGGCTGCATCGCCATCGTGCGAGCCCAGCCGCGTAGCGATCCACACGCCGAGTGTCCACACCAGCGGCATCGTCATCAGCATGTCGTTGAACACCGCGTAACGGATCGATTCGGCACCGAAAAAAAACACCAGCAGGGGAGCGCCGATATTGAAGGTATTGCCGAACATGCCACCGAGCATCAGCGCGGCACGGGTGCGGTCGCTGAGACCGGGCCACAGTGGCAACCGGTACAGCATCAGATAAAGAAAGCCGCCGGAAATCAGTGACGCAATGCCGACCAGCAGCGGCACCGACAGCAGATCGCGGCTGATCGGCGTGCTCGATGCGACCGCAAACAGGATGCAGGGATAAAACAAATACATCACCAGCCGGTTCAGGCTGCTGCGCATCTGCTCGACATCGGTGTCCGGAAAAAAACGTGTCCACAACGCGCCGGCGCAAACCAGCAGCGACAGCGGCAGCATGACCTGCACCATCAGGTCGACGAGTTGGTTGGCGTAATTCATCAGAGGGACGGATCGGACGGCGGCACGGCAGCCACCGTCGAGGCATTATAAATTATCCAATAAAAACAAATACTTGTTTTTATCCGCCTAGCGGCGCGCTTCGGGATTGATCAGATTCGGCGGCAGTTTGCCCTGCAGTCCGGCCACCAGATTCTGCGCCGCCAGCATCGCCATCGCTTTGCGCGTCGCTTCGGTGGAGCTGCCAACATGCGGCGCGAGCACGACGTTGTCGAGCTTGAGGAATTCCGGATTCAGCTTCGGCTCGTTCTCATAAACATCGAGACCGGCGCCGCGGATACCGCCTTTTTTCAGGACATCGATCAGTGCGGCGTCATCCACGACACCACCACGCGTCGAATTGATCAGGATCGCAGACGGCTTCATTTTCGCCAATTGCGCCGCGCCGATCAGATGATGGGTCTGCGGGGAATACGGCACCTGCAGCACGATGAAATCGGATTGCGCCAGCAGTTCGTCGAATGACACATAACTCGCATTGCATTTGCGCTCGAGCTCCGGCGCGATGGGCTTGCGGTTGTGATAAATCACCTTCATCTCGAAGCCGAAGGCGCGGCGTGCGATGGCCTGCCCGATGCGACCCATGCCGACAATGCCCAGCGTCGCGTGATGCACATCCACACCCAGCCACTGCTTCAACTGCCACCCGGTCCATTCACCATTGCGGATGCGGCGTTCGACTTCGGTAATCCTGCGGGCCGTGCCCAGCATCAGCGTCCACGCCAGATCGGCCGTGCTGTCATCGAGCACGCCAGGGGTATTCGTGGCCATCACGCCGCGCGCCGTGCAGGCAGGGACGTCAATGTTGTTGTAACCCACGGCAATATTGGCCACCGCCTTCAGTTTCGGCGCCGCCGCCAGCAGCGCGGGATCCACCTTGTCGGTCAGCGCGCACATCAGACCGTCGCAGTCCGCCAGCGCCCTGCCGAGGGCTTCCGGGGCATAGGGCACATCGCGCTGGTTATCCAGCACTTCGCAATGCTGCCGCAGATAGTCGAGGGTTTCGTCGAAGACTTCGCGGGTGACCAGCACCCTGGGTTTTGATTGACTCATGATTTTGGATAACCCGATTAAAAATCAGCGGACGGCATCGCACAGCCAGCGCGCCGCGCGCAGCAGCTGCGCATCGCAAAAACGCGGCGCCACCAGTTGCACGCCCAGCGGCAAACCATTCGTACCCCGCAGCAGCGGCAGGGTCAGCGAAGGCATCCCGCAGAACGTCCAAAGCGTACAGAAAGCCGGGTCTCCGGTCGAGTCCAGGCCCCGCGGCGCGGTCCCTGCAACCGCCGGGGTCATGATGACGTCGTATTCGGCATAAAGCGGCTCGAACGCCGCATTAATCCGGGGAATCTGCGCCAGCGCATGCTGGTAATCGACGGCAGTGACAGCGCGGCCGCGCTCAATCTGACTGCGCAATGACTGCGACAACTGCTCGCGCCCCCGCGTCCACTCCGCATCATAGTGAGTCGCGATTTCAGCTTCCATGACCGTTTTCTGCCAGTCCCATGCATGGGCGGCAGCCTCAGGCATGTCGACTTCGTGCACGGCAGCACCTAGACGGGCGGCAAGACCGACCATCGCCTCGCGGGCATCAAATGCGGTGCGGTTCCAGACCGGCGTTTTGACAAAAGCCATCCGCGGCAAGCGCGGCTGCAAGCCACCGCTGGCATCCAGCCAGCGCGACAGCGCAACGGCATCGCACAATGTTTCTGCAATCAGCGCGGCATCTTCCGGGTTTCGCGCAAATACGCCGATCTGATCCATTGCCGGCGATTGGCAAAGAACGCCGTCGCGATTGATCAAGCCGTAGGTCGGCTTGTAGCCGACTACTCCGCAGAACGCAGCGGGACGGATCACCGAGCCGTTGGTTTGCGTGCCGACGGCCAGCGGCACCATGCCCGCCGCCACAGCCGCAGCCGAGCCGCTCGACGAGCCGCCTGGTGTGTGTTCGTGATCATGCGGATTGCGGGTCTTGCCCGGGAAGTACGTTGCGAGTTCGGTAGTGACCGTCTTGCCCATGATGACCGCGCCGGCCGCACGAAGACGCGCAACAACCGTCGCATCTTTCGCGGGTCGACGGCCGGCATGCAGCACCGTACCGTTTTCGGTCGGCATGTCCATCGTGTCGATGATGTCCTTGATGCCGACCGGGACGCCATGCAATGCGCCCAGCGCAGCGCCGCTGGCGCGGTGACGGTCAGCAGCGCGAGCCTGCTTCAACGCCAGTTCGGGATCCAGAAAGGTCCAGGCCTGCACCTTGGCATCAAGCTGCGAAATCCGGTCGAGACAGGACTGCACGGCGTCCACGGCAGTGCACTCACCCGCACGCAAACGTGCCGCGAGTGCCATCGCTGACAGCGCGTGCAGTGGCAGATCGGGGTCAGACATCCCTGCAACTCCGTGTCATCAAACCCGATGAAAAGAAAAGGGCGCCGGGGCGCCCTTTCCTGATCCTGCGATGTTCAGCGTCCGTAAAGCACATTCGGCAGCCACAGGCCGATGCCCGGGAAGTTATAGAGCAGCACCAGCGCCACTACCTGAATCGCCATGAACGGCAGCATGCCAAGGAAAATCTGGTTCAACGTGACATGCGGCGGCGAAACGCCCTTCAGGTAAAACGCTGCCATTGCCACCGGCGGCGACAGGAAGGCCGTCTGCAGGTTCAGCGCAACCAGCAGCCCGAAGAACAGCGGGTCGATGCCGAAGTGCGGCAGCAGCGGGATGAAGATCGGCATGAAAATGACAATGATCTCGGTCCACTCCAGAGGCCAGCCCAGAAGGAAAATAATGATCTGCGCGAGGATCATGAACTGTATCGGCGTCATGTCCAGCGACAGCACCCACTGGTTGATGATCTCCTGCCCGCCCAGCAACGCAAACGCGGCCGAGAAAATGCTGGAGCCGACGAACAGCCAGCACACCATCGCACTGGTTTTCGCCGTCAGGTATACCGATTCGCGCAGCATGCCGACATTGAGCCGGCGGTAGGCCGCAGCGAGCACCAGCCCGCCCAGCGAACCCATGGCCGCCGCTTCGGTCGGTGTTGCGAGGCCGAACACGATCGTACCCAGAACAGCAAGAATCAGCATTGCCAGCGGGAAGAAGGACCCCAGCAGCATCTTGAAGATTTCCAGCCGTGCAAAGCTGAAGATGGCATAGAACGCTGCAAGGACAGCGGCACAAATGCCGACCGCGATCCAGAAGCCCTGGGGTGCTGGCAACCGCTCGGCCGCAACGGGTGCCGGCGGCGGGGACTTCACGGCTGCAGGCGCGGGTACCGCCTCGACGGCCTTGGCTGCCGGTGCCTCCTTCGCATCCTCACGCGGCGGCTCCTGCAGCCCGCCTTCTGCCGGAGGTTCCTGCAATCCCCCTTCCGGTGCCGGTTCCTGCAGCCCGCCGGCTTCGACCGGTTCCGG
>JBILYA010000136.1:0-6083 GCA_044378065.1 Burkholderiales bacterium
GCGGGCCAGACGCGGGTCGAACTCCCCGCGGCATCGGCAGCCCAACCCGGGAGCCCGGTCAGCAGCAGTGCGATGCTGCCAAGCAGGGATTGCAGCAACGCATGGAAAAAACGACGGGACGGCGGCGGGTTTGCCGCAATGGGAGTGACGGGTCTCAGTTTTTCAGCTTGTCGAGACAACGCCTGCCAGCCTCCGTGTGAGCCGTTACCACCATTGATCGCCCTTGATCAATGGCATGCAATTCAAAGTCCAGATCCGCGGGTGGCAGGTCAGGCGCTTTTTCCGGCCACTCGATCAGGCATACAGACTGCGGGTTGAAGTATTCCCGGAAGCCTGTTTCCTCCAGTTCCTGCGGATCAAGGAACCGATAAAAATCAAAGTGATACAAGTATAACCTAGAAAAATTGTAAGGTTCAAGCAAGGTAAAGGTCGGGCTTTTGACCCGACCTTCATAACCCAGGCCGCGCAGGATCCCCCGGACCAGGGTGGTTTTGCCGGCGCCAAGGTCGCCGCGCAGGTGCACCGTCATGCCGGGTTCGAGCAGCGGCGCGAGCGCAAGGCCCAGTGCCAGCGTCTCTTCTTCAGAGGCCAGTTGCAGCGTGCGTTTATGATGAGGGTTATGCAAAACAGTGCAGTCCAGAAAATCGTCGATTGGTCGGCGCTTCGCCGCGACATCGGAAGCTGGGGCGCCGAGCTCGGTTTCCAGCAGGTCGCGGTCGCCGACTGCGATCTGTCACATGCCGAACCGCGACTCGCAGAATGGCTGGCGCGGGGCTGGCATGGGGATATGGATTATATGGCACGGCATGGTGCCAAACGTTCCCGTCCCGCGGAACTGGTGCCCGGCACGCTGCGGGTCATTGCGGTACGCATGAATTACACGCCCCCCGGGGCCCGGGAAAGCTGGTCCGTTATCAACGATGGCGCGCAGGCTTTCATCTCGCGCTATGCGACCGGCCGTGATTATCACAAGGTGTTACGCAACCGTCTGCAGCAGCTGGCTGAACGCATTCAGGTGGCGGTTGGCGAATACCGGTATCGCGTGTTCACCGACAGCGCGCCGGTGATGGAAGTGGCGCTGGCTGAAAAGGCCGGTCTCGGCTGGCGCGGCAAACACACCCTGCTGCTGAATCGCGAGGGCGGGTCGGCGTTTTTTCTCGGCGAGATCTATACCGACCTGCCGTTGCCGTTGGACCCGCCGCAGACCGAGCACTGCGGAACCTGCACCCGCTGCATCACGGTCTGCCCGACACAGGCGATTGTTGCTCCCTACCAGCTGGAGGCGCGGCGCTGCATTTCCTATCTGACCATCGAGCACAAGGGCAGCATACCGGAGCCGCTCCGACCGCTGATCGGCAACCGTGTGTACGGCTGTGACGATTGTCAGCTGGTCTGTCCGTGGAACCGTTATGCCCAGGTCAGTGCGGAACCCGACTTTACGGTACGCAACGGACTGGATGACGTGACGCTGGTCGAGTTGTTTTCCTGGGATGCCGGAACATTCGCCGCACGTCTTGCCGGCAGCGCCATCCACCGCATCGGTCATGAGCGCTGGCTGCGCAACATCGCCGTCGGTCTCGGCAATGCGCCAACCTCGGCTGCGGTGATTGCTGCGCTGCGCACGCGCGCGGATGATCCGTCGGCGCTGGTGCGCGAACATGTTGTCTGGGCGCTGGCGCGTCACGGCGGGTTATGACCGAGGCGCACTGAATGGCTGATCCATAAAAAACGCCGGCAAATTGCCGGCGTTTTTTTAATGGTGGTTCGTGGCCGTCTATTGTTCGGGTGCGGCAACCATTGAGCCGATACGGCGCTGCATTCGCACAGCGGTCTCGATGTTCTGGTAATAACCGGCGACTTGTCCTTTAGGTACAAAGCCCAGCGCCTCGTAAAAGCTGCGCGCAGCAAAATTATTGGAGCGCATTTCGACGTCAATCTGCGTGATGCCGGCCGTCAGTGCCGATTCCATGATCCATTCGATCATTGCCAGTCCGATGCCGCGGCGCTGATGGGCAGGCTGCACCGCGAACAGCGAAAGGTGGGCGCGGGTGTCGCCGAATTCGGTGATCGCGAAACCGGCGAAACGGTCTTCGGCTTCGGCAACCAGTACACAGGTTTCACGGCTGCGCAGGGCGCGGGCGATTCGGGTGGGATGCCAGGTCCAGCCACGCAGGCCGACTTCAATCAGGCAGCGCGACATCACTGCGATCTGCTGGATATCGCTGCCGCGGGCAAGGCGTAATGTGCAGGGTATTTTTGACAAAAGGGCCGGCTCCTGCGTCGCAGTGTAGCGTAATCGCGGATATTTGCGAGATCAGCCGATGCTTGTTGTGGAGCCGGTCCTGTGTCGGTGGCGGCTCAGGCGGTTTTGGGAATGAATTTCAGCGCCACGCCGTTATTGCACCAGCGCTGGCCTGTCGGCGCCGGTCCGTCGTCGAAGACGTGGCCGTGGTGGCCACCGCAGCGCGCACAGTGGTATTCGGTCCGCGGTGTGAACAGCAGATGGTCTTTTTTGGTCTCGAAGGCGCCCGGGATGGTCGTGAAAAAACTCGGCCAGCCGGTTCCCGATTCGTATTTCATCTCGGAGGTGAACAGCGGCAGGTCGCAACCGGCGCAGGCAAATACGCCGGGACGCTTCTCGGCGTTGAGCGGGCTGCTGCCCGGGCGTTCCGTGCCTTCTTCACGCAGTACGTTGTACTGCGCTTTGTCGAGGCGTTTGCGCCATTCGTCGTTGGACAGCTTCAGCACTTCGTTTGCTGCCGGTGCCTTGATGCCGGCGGCGAGCAGGGACCGCCAGTTATTCTGCATGGCCTGTATTTCCTTCATCGTGCCGACCGGGGCTGCCGCAGCGGTTTGGTAAAAAGTGCCGCCGAATGCCGCCAGCGTCAGTCCCTGCAAAAATCCACGTCGTTTCATGATTTCTCCTGTGCAGCCGTCTGCACCGCGCCTGTTGCGGAAAATTCCCTGGCGCCGACGGTTATGGCTTGGTCGTGACAATGTATCAGTCCTTACACCAGACCAGAAGACGGGCACTGGATGCGGGATAATGGCGGCCTTTGCTTATTCCCGATATTCGCATTCATGAAAACCATCCAGATCCACCAATACGGCGGACCCGAAGTCCTGCAGCGCATCGATGCGCCGGTTCCCGAGGCGGCTCCCAGCAGTGTTTTGGTCCGTGTGCACCATGCCGGCATTAATTTCATGGACATTCACACCCGGCAGGGCAAGTATGAAAAATCACGGACCTATCCGGTGAGGCTGCCCTGCACGCTGGGCATGGAGGGTGCGGGCGAAGTGGTGGCGCTGGGCGAGGGCGTGACGACGCATCGCATCGGCGACCGCGTGGCCTGGTGCATTGTCTGGGGCAGTTATGCCGAATACGCCGTGGTGCCGGCATGGCAGGCGGTGAAGGTGCCGGATGCGGTGCCTCTGGATCTGGCTGCGGCTTCCGTGTTTCAGGGCTACACCGCGCATTACCTGGCGCATGACGTCGGCCAGCTTGGTCCCGGGAAAACCTGTCTGGTGCACGCCGCCTCCGGCGGCATCGGCCAGGTACTGATCCAGTTGGCGAAGCGCAGCGGGGCGCGCGTCATCGCGACAACAAGTTCTGCAGAAAAAGCGGCTGTGGCGCGCGAACGCGGCGCCGATCTTGTCGTGTTGTACGAGGGCGGTCGTTTTGTTGAGGCGGTGCGCGAGGCGACCGGCGGTCTGGGTGTGGATGTGGTGTTTGATTCCATCGGCAAGACTTCACTGCGCGACAGTTTCCGCGCGGCGCGCACCCGGGGCCTGATCATTAACTACGGCAATGTGTCGGGATCGGTGAAGGATCTTGATCCGCTGGAGCTTGGTGAATCCGGTTCGCTGTTCCTGACGCGACCGCGGTTGGCCGACCATTTGCGCAGTGCTGATGAAATCCAGCGCCGTGCGGATGACATTTTCAGTGCGCTGATCGACGGTTCCCTGAAAATCGGCATCTCTGGCCGTTACACCCTGGACAATGTCGAGGAGGCGCATGCGGCCTATGAAGAGCGTCGCATGGTCGGAAAACCGGTACTCGACATTGTCATTTGAGATGCGGTGGCGCATCCTGATTTTGTCGCCGGTGACGGGCGAAAAGGGGAGGGATTTCTCGAATGTATGAACATTGGTCGGTAAATCTGGTGGTCGTGGCAAGCGCATGCGCTGCGGTTGCGCTTTGCGTGCTGCTGCATTACGAAGGCCTGCTGCTGACCTCGCGTGGCCTGCAGTTGATGGGCGGGCCGCAGCGGATCAAGGTGCTGTATGGAATATTCTCGATGCTGATCCTGCATGTCATTGAGATCTGGGTGTTCGGCGTCATCATCTGGTTATTGCTGCACTGGCCCGAATGCGGGCATATCGTTTCGAGCAGTGAAAATCAACTCGGTGCGCTGGGTCTGCTGGATTCGGTCTACCTTTCCGCCATCACTTACACCACGGTCGGTTTTGGCGATGTGGTGCCTGTGGGGCCGATCCGTTTTCTGTCAGGCATGGAGGCGCTGACCGGATTCGTGATGATCGGGTGGACGGCATCGTTTACTTATCTGGAGATGGAGCGGTTCTGGCGCGGCAGGTAGGCGTTTCGGGTATCCGGCAATCCGTTGCGCTGACTTCAGCCGTTGTGCCGGTCGCTGACGTGCTGCAGTGGCCGCCGTTTAGAATGCGTTCTTAGTGACCTCCGCCTCGACATCCAGCACTGCAGTCACCCATCGCCAGGTCTGGGCGATGGCGGCGCCGATCATTCTCGCGAATATTTCCGTACCCCTGCTGGGCGCGGTGAATACCGCAGTCGTGGGACATCTGCCTGAGCCGTACTACATCGGCGCCGTAGCCATCGGCGCGATGCTGTTCAATTTCATCTACCACCTGTTCAACTGTTTGCGCATGGGCACCACCGGCCCGACCGCGCAGGCCCGCGGCGCCGGCAACTTCGCCGAGGTCAGGGCCATTCTCGGCCGCGCCCTGCTGCTGGCCGGGGTAATCGGAGTGCTGCTGCTGATGCTGCGACTGCCGATCCTTGAGCTGGCGATGTGGCTGATCAAGGGCAGCCGGGAGGTGGAGCATTTTGCCCGCGAATATTTTCTGATACGGGTCTGGGCGCTGCCCGCAGTGCTGGGCACCTATGCCGTCATCGGCTGGCTATACGGCATGCGCGATGCACGCACGCCGCTGATCATCCTGTTCGTCACCAACGGCTCCAACATCGTACTGAGCCTGCTGTTTGTATTCGGCTTGGGCTGGGGCGTGCAAGGTGTTGCGGTTGCATCACTGATTTCGGAATACGCGGGTCTGTTGGTGGGGCTTCTTTGTGTCTATCGAATATTACTTCGGCTTCCCGATGACGGGCTGCGCAGCCGCCTGCTGGACCGCGCGCAGTTGCTGCGCATGGTGTCGATCAACGGCGATATCGTACTGCGCACGTTCTGCGTGGTGTCGGTGCTGGCAATGTTTATGGCCAAGAGTGCGGAACTCGGCGACCTGCCGCTGGCGGCCAACCAGGTGCTGCACAGTTTCCTGATGTTCACTTCCTTCGGACTTGACGGTTTCGCGCACGCAGCTGAAGCGATCCTCGGCGAAGCCGTGGGCCGGCGTGACCGCCGGGCCTTCCGTCAGGGCATGCGTGTGGTTTTTCTGTGGGCTGGCCTGGTCGGACTCCTTAACGTGCTGGTTTATATCGCCGCGGGTCACGGCATCATTGCCTTGCTGACCGGCATCCCCGAAGTGCGTGCCGCGGCTGCGGCCTATCTGTGGTGGCCGACCTTGATGCCGCTGATTGCCGTCTGGGCCTTTACCTATGACGGCGTTTATCTCGCCGCCACGCGTACCCGCATCATGCGCAATACCGTCATCGCTGCATTCATCAGCTTTCTGGTGGTGCTCCATCTGGCGATGCCGGTGTTCGGCAACGCCGGCCTGTGGGCCGCCGTGGCGACGTTTCTGGGTCTGCGCGGCCTGCTACTACACCTGTTTTTGCCCCGTATTGTGCAGACCATTTGACGCAGCAGGGACCCGATTAGACGGTGTTTTGGTCTTTTTTGGGTAGCGATCCGGCGTTTTTGTTG
>JBILYA010000137.1:0-6057 GCA_044378065.1 Burkholderiales bacterium
GCGCGGCTTCATCGGCCATCACCGCTGTCCGGCGCATCTGCTCTGGAAAAAAATTGCCGAATCCCGGCAATGGGGTGGCAAAAAGGAAAACGCCGGCGCCAAGATGTTCGCCAACAAGATCCTGTTTCTCGCCAGCACGGTGTCGATGGTGCTGTATTTCTCCGGCAGCGGTCTGTGGGTCGTGCCCTGCGCGGTACTGGTCGTGTTCTCCGCGATGGAGTGGGCGCTGTCTTTCTGTGCCGCCTGCTGGGCTTACGGCTTCTGGTATCAGCATTTCCCGCCGAAGATGCAGTAAGGGCGCAGGGGCTGGACAAATCCAGTCCATATGCTGAGGGCGCGCTGACACTGCTGCGGCCGGCGCGCCTATAATCGGGGCTCCACGGTTTTATACAGAGAGCACCATGCCGCAGATCACCGCTTACGAAGATGCCAAGGCAACCCGCAAGGAACGCCAGGTTCCGACCGGGACCGCATGGCGGACCAATTTCATCGATCCCGATCCGCAGAATGCGGCCACGCCGCAGGCCTTCCTCGTTGAAGGCACGCCGGGTCGCGTGATCAAGCCGCACTTCCATGACTACGACCAGTATCAGGTCATCGTCAGCGGTGACGGACTGATGGGTAAACATCAGCTGACCGTCAACGCCGTGCATTATTCGCGCGCCCACACGCCTTATGGCCCGATCCTGTTCGGCGAGGGCATGGGTTTCCTGACGCTGCGCGCGGTGAAGGACGGCGGTGCGCAGTATCTGGATGATCCGGAAAATCGTGCCAAGCTCGATGCGGTCAATAACCGTCATCCCTTCCAGGTCACCGAAGCACCGCAGTTCAAAGCAGTGACTTCCGGCGCGGCGATTCATGATTTCAGCGAGATCAAGGATGAGCAGGGGCTGTCGAGCCACTCGATGAGTGTGGCGCCGAACGCCAAGGCGATGGCGCCGGACCCTTCGGACAGCAATGGCCAATACCTGATCGTGGTGCGCGGCAGCCTGCTGTATCAGGGCAAGGAATACAAGGCGCTGACCGTGGCTTTTGTGAAACCGGAAGAAGGCCGTCTGGAGCTGACCGCCGGTGCAGAAGGTCTGGATGTGCTGGTGCTGAATTTCCCGCGCAGCGGCGCAGCCGTGCAGGCCAAACCGGCAGTACCGCAGACGGCGAAAAATGTTCCGGGCACGCGCGTCTGGCAGTGCATGCTGTGCGCGTTTGTGTATGACGAAGCGAAGGGCATGCCGGACGAAGGTGTTGCGCCGGGTACGTTGTGGGAAGACGTGCCGGAAACCTGGTATTGCCCCGATTGCTCGGCCAGCAAGAGCGAATTCCAGATGGCGCAGATCGCCTGATTCGGTTGCACGCATGACGGGCGCATCGTCGTTGACGCTGCGCCCTTTGTTTTTCTTCTTCGGTAATTAAGCTGATTTGCGGATGCCTCCATGGCCTATCAATTGAATGACACGCCCGCTGCATGGAACGCAGCGGAATTCGAAGCCGACCGGCGCTGGGTTTTTACGCTGGATGACCGCGCGCGCTGCGACCTGGTGGCGGCGCTGACCAAGGCAATCGACCGCGACAAATCGCATTTTGATTATTCACGTGATGACTTCGATCTCGGCAGCGCTTATCCGGTGTTGAAATCGGCCTTTGACGAAATGCAGCACGGTTGTGGTGTCGCGCTGGTGCGCGGGCTGCCGCGCGAAGGCCTTGATGAAAAGGATTTCGAACTGCTGACCTGGGGCATCGGTCTGCATTTCGGCGTCGGCCGGCCGCAGGGCAAGGCGAGCCATTACATTTCCGCGGTGCGTGATGCCGGCAACACCTACCGCACCGGCACCGGTCGCGGTTACAACACCAATGCCGAATTGGATTTTCATACCGACTCGACGGATGTGGTTGTGCTGAGCTGTTATAACCGCGCGGCTGAAGGCGGCATGAGCATCACCACCAGTTCGGTGGCGGCCTACCACGCGATGCGGCGTGAACATCCGGATCTTGCTGATCTGTTGCATGAGCCGATTCACTTCAGTCGCCAGGGCGAGCAGGCGCCGGACGAGGCGCCGTCCTACCCGCATCCGATTTTTGATGCGGTGGACGGCCGGCTGTGCAGCAAATGGAACCGCAACCGGGTGACCTCGGCGCAGAAGATCGAAGGCGTGCCGCAACTCTCGAAAAAACAATGGGATGCGCTGGAGGCTTTCGACGCGCTGGTGCGCCGTCCCGACCTCGCGCATTCGATGTGGCTGCAGCCGGGCGACCTGCAGATCATCAATAGCCATGTCACGCTGCATTCGCGCACTGATTTCAGGGATTTCGACGATCCTGCGCAGAAACGGCTGCTGTTCCGGCTGTGGCTGGCGCCGGCGGACGGCGACCGCCTGCCGGAGAGCTGGCGCGTGCTGTTCAAATCGGTCGGCGCACGCACTGTACGCGGGGGTATCATAGGTCAGCAGCACGATGCCGCGCGCAAAGCCTTTGAAGCGCGACAGGCGTCTGCACTGGGCATGCGGCTTTCCGACGACGGTTGATTCCAGGAGTGTGACCATGATGTTGCGCTGGTACGGAATGACAGGCTGGCGCAATGTGATGGCGGCCGTGCTGCTGTGCCTCGCCACGACCTGTAGCGCCTCGGGGCATCTCAATGAATTCGATCTTTCGCTGCGCGAAGAATTCGTCAGTATTCCGCTACCGTCTGAAGCGCGCTGGCCGATGCTCGCGGCAACCACTTACCGGCCAAAGGGCGAGGGGCCGTTCCCGCTGATCGTTCTCAATCATGGCAGTCCCGCGACGGCGGCCGAACGCGAGAAAATGGGCCGCTGGCGCGTGCTCAACATCATTCAGGAATTCATTATCCGCGGGTATGCCGTGGTGGTGCCGATGCGGCGCGGTTACGGCATGACCGGCGGCAAATGGGCGGAGAATTACGGCGCCTGTAATGCACCGGATTATTTCGCTTCGGGCGAGCAGGCGGCGATCGATGTTGTTGCGGCAGTCAATTACGCGGTGCGGCAGCCCTGGGTCGATCGGAATCAGATCGTGCTGGTCGGGCAGTCGGCCGGCGGTTTTGCCGCCATCGCGGCGGCCAGCAAGCGGCCGCCCGGCGTGGTGGCAGTTGCCAATTTTGCCGGCGGTCGTGGCGGTCGGCCTGATTCACGTCCCGGCGACCCTTGTGATGCCGAGAACATGCGGCGTACGATCAGCCGTTATGCACTGAACATCCGGGTGCCGGTGTTATGGCATTACGCCGAAAACGATCGCTATTTCGGCCCGGAACATGTGAAAAACTGGTTTCGTGCCTTTGAGGCCGCAGGTGCGCCGGGCACGTTGGTGATGCAGCCACCTTTCGGTCGTGATGGCCACAATCTGTTTGTGTCGCCGGCAGGCCGGTCGATCTGGGCGCTGGCCTTTGATGTATTCATGATGCGCACCGGCTATTCGCTGCCGGTGCTGGCGAACAAAAACTACAACAACTGAGGCTGCATCAGCGCCTTACTTCGCGTCGGCTTGCGGACGCAGATTGCGGATCAGGGTCTGCGCATTTTCCAGTTCGCTGCGCGCCGCCGCCGTTTTTTCCTGGTCGACCAGTTTGGAGGCCGCAAAAAGGCTCTCTTCGGCTTTGAGCATATTCGGGGCGAACTGCGGATCTTTCGGGCGGGCGTCGATATTTTTCTGACGGAACTGGCGCCATTGGCGATAGAGCTCTTCCATATTGACGCGGGTGCCGGCGACATCGTTGTTACCGGCTGCAGTCATTGTGGCCGACAGCGCGGATTCGATGATCACGATGTCGGCGCTGAAGGTGCCGCTCATCTGCGCGCGCGCCTGCGGTATCGCAGCAATCATGCCCAGCAACAGCAGTGACGCCAGCATCCAGCGGCGAAGGGTGTTGGATTTGAGGGTGCGGGTCATGGACGGGCTTTCCGGTAGGTGATGGCTATAAGACACTGTAACCGTCGGGATGGTTCAGCGACAGTGCACTATTGCACGAGTTTGATCGAGACCGCACCGACAGTGACAATGGCAATGGCGGCCCAGCGCGTGCGGCTGAGGCGCTCACCGAGCAGCAAAACCGCGAGCAGGGCACCGAATATCACAGAGGTTTCGCGCAGCGCCGCCACCAGTGCAATTGGCGCCCGGGTCATTGCCCACAACGCCAGTCCGTAAGCCCCCAGCGTGCAGACGCCGCCGAACAGGCCGCGACGCCAGTGTTGCCGGCAATAGGCGCGGGTTGATGCGCCGTCGCGCACCAGAAAAATCATCATCAGCGGGATGGCGGTCAGCACGAATACCCAGCCGGTATAGGCCGCTGCATGCCCCGACAGTCGCGCGCCGACACCGTCCACCAGCGTATAGACCACGATGCTGGCCGCCGTCGCCAGGGCGAACATCGCGGCGCGGCCCTGTAAGGCGCCGCTGCGCCAGGAGTCGCCGGCGAGCAGCATGACGCCGCCGCTGATCAGCAGCACGCCCAGCCAGCCGCCGGTGGAAGGTGATTCCGCGAGCAGCAGTGCGGCGGCGATGGCTGAAACGACCGGTGCGGAGCCGCGCATGATCGGATAGGCAAAACTCAGTTCGCCATGGCGGTATGACAATGCAACGAGCATGAAATACACCACATGGATCAGTCCGGAGGCGATCAGGAAGGGCCAGCTCGCAGCGGCAGGTGTGGGTGTGAAAGGCAATGCGACGGCGGCGATTACGGCGGCGCC
This sequence comes from Burkholderiales bacterium, assembly GCA_044378065.1. GTDB lineage: Bacteria > Pseudomonadota > Gammaproteobacteria > Burkholderiales > SG8-41. Next base: position 4,701 of record JBILYA010000137.1, read on the forward strand.
CGCGACCACCAGTACGGTATCCAGCGTGCGGTCAGTGCTGCCGCGGATCAGTGCATTCCAGCTGGCGTGGAGCAGGGCGCCGAGCAGCACGGCAAGCATGACATCGAGGGGCATCGTGCCGGCTCAGCAGCTATCGGTCGTCAGTGTTTGTCGGCCGCACAGTGCTCTGCGCAGGGTTCGGCTTCCAGTTGCAGGGTAATGTGGTGGATGCCGAAACGTTCGTGCAGCACCACCTGCGCATCGCGCAGAATGCCGTCACCAGAGCGTTCTTCGCGCACCACCAGATGAGCGGTGAGTGCCGGTTCTGAGGTGCTCATCGCCCAGACATGCAGGTCATGCACCGAGGCGACACCGGTGATGGCGCTCAGTACTTCGCGCACTTCGGGAATGCGGATATGTTCGGGCACGCCGTCGAACAGCAGATGCAGCGATTGGCGGAACAGCGACCAGGTACCGAAGATCACGACGAGGGCGATGATGATGCCGGTCAGCGGATCGATCCAGGCCCAGCCCTGCCACAGGTACAGCGCGCCGGCGATGATGACGCCGAGGGACACCAATGCGTCGGCAGCCATGTGCAGGAAGGCGCCGCGGATGTTTATGTCGGTTTTGCCGCCCGACATGAACAGCGCGGCAGTCAGTGCGTTGATCAGAACGCCGACCGCGGCGACAACCATCACCGTGCCGGCGGCAATCGGTGCCGGATCCTGCAGGCGCTGGATGGCTTCCCAGCCGAGTGAGCCCATCGCGACCAGCAGGATTGCTGCGTTGATGAAACTGGCGAGGATCGAGCCGCGCTGCCAGCCGTAAGTCTTGTGTTCGCTGGGTTTGAGCTTTGTGGCGGCATAGGCCATCCACGCCAGCAGCAGGCCGCCGACATCGCCGAGGTTGTGCGCGGCGTCGGCGAGCAGGGCCAGTGAACCGGTCTGCAGGCCATACCAGACCTCGATGGCGACAAAGCCGAGATTCAGCGCAATGCCGATGGCAAAGGCGCGGCCGTGACCGTTCCCATGTCCGTGACCGCCGTGGCCATGTTCATGGCCGTGATGGTCGTGGGCGTGGGTGTGTGCCATCAGCGTTGCGCGGCGCTTATTTGGCGCTGTCGCGCGCGGCGATCAGTGCGTCGATGACCGGATGGATGGTCTCGGGCTCTTTGGTGAATTTCTTCGGCATGTCCATTTTCACCATGTCGCGCAGCATGGCGATGGTGCTCTTGGTGGCGCGGTCGGTCGAGCCCATGTCCTGTAGAAGCTCCAGGCATTCCTTCATTTCATGGATGCGCCGCTCGCAGTGCACTGCAGTGCCGCCGATATAGCGCCGGATGATTTTCTGGAAGGGGATTTCGTTGAAGGTCACC
>JBILYA010000138.1:0-6019 GCA_044378065.1 Burkholderiales bacterium
GGGTTCCGGGTGACGGTGGCAATCGCCCGGTGCAAGGGGAACTGCGCGTCATCGCAAAGCTTGAATGCCGCATTAATCAGGCTCGACGGCACATAGTCCGAGGACAAGGTATCGAGCAATCCCAGGCGGGCCAGATCCAGCGCCGACACATTGCCGGAGTGGGAACCGCCGCGCATGACATTGGGCGCGCCCATGACCACCGAGAGGCCCTTGTCTTTGGCGTGTTGCGCGGCTTCGACGCGGGTCGGGAATTCGGAGATCTGCGCGCCTTCGGCGTGTGCTTCGTTGACATGGTCATGCGTGGTGTCATCGTGACTTGCCATCGGCACACCCTGCTGCCGCGCGTAGTCGGTGATCCACCGGCGGTGCGGCACGACAAATTGCTCCTGCAATTCCTTCGCCAGTTGCACCTGGCGCTCGAATTTCTCCAGCGACCAGCCTTTTTTGCCGCAGTAGTAGACGCGGGCGTGTTCGATGTTTTCCCATTGCCGCTGGCCGGGGGTGTGATCCATCAGCGAAATCAGGCCGACGCGCGGGTTTTGCAGGAACGGTGTAAACAGGTCGCGCATATTGGCTGCCGGCAGTTCGCAGCGCACATGCAGGCGATGTTCCGCCCGCAATGCACCGCTCTCTTCGGCATGGCGGATCGCATCCAGTACCGGGCCCATGTCCTGGCTGCGCATGGCTTCGGGGTCGGTATCGCCGACGCCCAGAGCGTCATACACCGTGGTGATGCCGGCTGCCGCCACTTCGGCGTCGTGACCGATCAGCGCCGGCAACACCGGCCAGCGCACTTTCGGCCGCGGCATCATGTGGCGCTCGAAATTGTCGGTATGCAGTTCGATCAGGCCGGGAATCAGCAGATCGCCGTCGAGATCGCCGGACGGGGGTGCCGCAGTATTGCCGTGGTCGATCGCGACGATGCGGCCACCGGCCACCGCGAGGGTGCCGTTGACGACTTCATCGGCGAGGACGAGTTTTGCGCTTTTGAGAAGCAGTTCACCGTTCATTGGAATTCCGCCATATTGATGACACGAGTCGCCACAGCATTGCGTGTGGCCTCGTCATGAAAAATGCCGAGGATGGCCGCACCCTGTTCGCGGGCCTTGCGGATCATCGCGATGACCGTGGTGCGGTTTTCGGCGTCGAGCGAAGCCGTCGGTTCGTCAAGCAGCATCACGGGTTGCTGCCGGATGAAACTGCGGGCGATATTGACCCGCTGCTGTTCACCACCGGAGAAGGTCGCCGGCGGCACATGCCACAGCCGCGGCGGGATGCGCAGCGTGAGCAGAAGCTGCTGCGCCTGGGCCCGTGCCCGCTCCACCGCGTCATCGTCGTCCTGCAGCCCGGTGAGCAAGGGTTCGGCAACGATGTCGATGGCCGGCACCCGCGGGATCGCACGCAGAAACTGACTGACGTAAGCGATGGTTTCGCGACGCAGCCGCAGAATGTCCTGCGGCTCAGCGGCACGCATGTCTACGGTGCGCTCTTCGGTGGCGACCACAATCTCGCCAGCGGTTGCGCGGTAAGTGCCGTAGACACATTTGAGCAGCGTGCTTTTGCCGGAACCCGAGGCCCCGTCGAGCACGACGCACTCGCCGGGCATCACGCTGACCGTTGCGTTGCCGAGAACAGACAACTCGGCGCCGCCCTGGTTATGCAGCACGAAGGTCTTGGACAGGTTACGGACATGAATGGAAGCGGTTGTCATGGTTGCAGCACCGAAGAGACCAGAAGCTGGGTGTAGGGATGCTGGGGATCGTCAAGCACCTGATCGGTCAGGCCGGTTTCGACGATGCGTCCGCCTTTCATCACGATCATGCGGTGCGCGAGCAGTCGCGCCACAGCGAGGTCGTGGGTGACGATGATCGCGGCGAGCGACAGCCCGCGGGTCAGCGTCCGCAGCAGATCGAGCAGGCGTGCCTGCACCGAAACATCAAGCCCCGAAGTCGGCTCATCCATGAAAATCAGCCGCGGTTTGGTGACCAGGTTGCGGGCGATCTGCAGCCGTTGCCGCATGCCGCCGGAAAACGCCGAAGGCAGATCGTCAATCCTTGTGGTGTCGACCTCGACCCGCGACAGCCAGTCGATGGCGTTGCGCCGCAGATCGCCGTAGTGGCGATCGCCCAGCGCCATCAGGCGCTCGCCGACGTTGGCGCCGGCGGAGACATGCATGCGCAAGCCTTCCTCGGCGTTCTGGTGCACAAAGCCCCAGTCCGTCCGCGCCAGCAAGCGACGCTGCGCTTCCGACATCGCAAACACTTCCGTCATGCCTTCATGACGGGTCCGGTATTCGACCTGCCCCTCATCCGGACGCAATCGTGCGGAGATGCAATTGAGCAGCGTGGATTTACCCGAGCCGGACTCGCCGACCACGGCCAGCACCTCGCCGGGATAGAGTTCAAAGCTGGCGTCGGATACGGCAACACGGTCGCCATAACGTTTGGTGATGTTGCTGACGCGCAGGATGGGACGTACGACGTTCAGGTCTTGATTCATGGAGTCACCCGGAAGCTGTAGCCGTGACGCTCGAAACCGATGGCCTCATAAAAGGCGTGGGCGCCCTCGCGCAGCTGGTTTGAGGTCAGTGAAAGTTTGTAGCAGCCCTTGCCGCGGCAGATGTCGCGCGCGAAACCCATCATCGCCTTGCCGATGCCGTGCCCCTGCGCCTGCGGGTCAACCGCCACGTCCTCAACGATGCCCGAGGGCGTGCCGTGATGGGCCAGGTTGTCCATGATCAGCAACGCAAAAGTGCCGACAATCCGTTCACCAAGGCTGGCGACATAGAGTTTGTAACTGGGGTAAGTCGCGAAGCGCATGAACACCGCGCCGGCTTCCGTCGGCGTCATGCCGCCGTCGCGGTCAAGTCCGGACTGACGGTACAGATCCAGTACGGCCGGCAGATCTTCACGCGTCGCGGTGCGGATCAGGATCGGCGGGATGATTTCATTCATTGCTGCACCACCGCTTCCCGGCGTTCGCGGCAGTAATCACTGTCGGAACAGACGTGTATGCGGCCACCCTTGTCATCGACAATCACCTCATCGAGGAAGCTGTCGGTGGCGCCGCACAACTCACAGGGTGCGGTCCACTTCTGCACTTCAAAGGGGTGGTCTTCAAAGGCAAGGCTTTCGACCCGGGTGAACGGCGGGATGGCATAAATTTTTTTCTCGCGGCCGGCACCGAACAGCTGCAATGCGGGATTCATGTGCATCTTGGGGTTATCGAATTTGGGAATCGGCGACGGCGCCATCAGGAACCGGTCATTGACCATCACCGGGTAGTCGTAGGTGGTGGCGACGTGACCGAAACGGGCAATGTCTTCATAAAGCTTCACGTGCATCAGCCCGTATTCGGCAAGGCCGTGCATGCGCCGCGTCTCGTAAGCGCGGGGCTCCAGCCGCTGCAGCGGCTCGGGCTGCGGCACCTGGTAAACAATGATCTGGTCGCGGGTCAGCGGTGTTTCCGGAATGCGGTGGCGGGTCTGGATCAGCGTGGCCTCGCGGGTGCGGTCGGTCGTCGCAACGCCGGTGGTGCGCTGAAAAAAACGCCGGATATTCACTGCATTGACCGTGTCGTCAGCGCCCTGATCGATGACCTTGAGCACATCCTGCGGCCCGATCACCGCCGCGGTGACCTGAATGCCGCCGGTGCCCCAGCCGTAGGGCAGCGGCATCTCGCGCGAGCCGAAAGCCACCTGGTAACCGGGTATCGCAACAGCCTTGAGGATGGCGCGGCGGATCATCCGCTTGGTGCGCTCGTCGAGATAGGCAAAGTTGTAACCGGCATCACGCTCAGGCGCTGTATTTTTCAGATCGAGCGGATTCATGCGGCGGCCTCCTGTGCACGATTGGCCCGCATCTTGCGCACCAGTTCGAGCTCGGACTGGAAATCCACGTAATGCGGCAGCTTGAGGTGCTGAACAAATCCGGAAGCCTCGAGGTTGTCGCTGTGCGAGAGCACGAATTCCGGCATCTGCGCCGGCGAAGCCACCCGCTCGCCGAGTTCTTCGGCGCGCAGTGCACGATCCGCCAGCGCCATCGCCATGGCCTTGCGTTCGCCGTGACCGAAAGTCAGCCCGTAACCGGAGGTGAACTGCGGCGGCTCGGTTTTGCTGCCGCCGAACTGGTTGACCATCTGGCATTCGGTGACGCTGAGATCCGCGATGGAGATCGGGAAGCCGAGTTCTTCCGGCTCGATCAACACCTCGACTTCGCCGAAACGGATCTCGCCGGCAAACGGGTGCGAATGCGCATAACCGCGTTGTGTTGAATAGCCCATCGCCAGCAAAAACCCTTCGTCACCGCGTGCGAGATTCTGCAAACGGGTTTCCCGTGATGCCGGGAAATCCAGCGGCTGGCGGGTCAGATCGACCGGGTCCGGGTCAGTCTCGTCACAAGGGGTTTTTTCGATCAATCCTTCGTCATCAAGCAAATCGACGACGCGCGGCACGTCTTCCTGAACTGCAGCAGCGGCAGCGGTGGCCGGTGGCGTGCGCAGACGCTCGCCTGATGCGGCCAGCGAAAAATCGAGCAGGCGCTGGGTGTAATCGTAGGTCGGGCCGAGCAACTGGCCGCCCGGCAGATCTTTGAAGGTGGCGGAGATGCGCCGCCACAGCTTCATATCGGCGGTATCAATGGCGCGGGTATAACCGAAACGCGGCAACGTAGTACGGTAGGCACGCAGCAGGAATATGGCCTCCACCGCATCACCGGCTGCCTGCTTCAGCGCCAGGGCCGCAAGATCCGGGTCATACACCGAGCCTTCGGTCATCACGCGATCCACCGCGAGACGGAGCTGCTGCTTGATCTGCTCCAGCGACAGTTCGGGAATCGCCGGATCGCTGCTCGCTGAGCAGTGCGTAGGAACCGAGGATTGCGCGCTCTCCGCCTTTGACTGCGACATACATGGATCAGGCCTCCGCTCTTGTGGTGCGCGGCATGGCGGCGAGCCGGTCCGCACCGGTAAAGATCAGGTCAACACCACGGGGAAAATGCTGCTGCGATTCGCGCCAGGCCGGCAGAAAGGAGTCGTCCAGGCCGGCAATATTCAGACTGGCCTGACCGTCGATGCCGGGTCCGCTCAGTCGCCAGCCGGCTTCGTTATTCAAACCGTCGACCTGCACGACCACGGTCGCGGAGCGCTCGGGATATTCTTCGCTGCCCAAACTGAGTTCACTCAGTCTCGGCAGATCATCGTGCCGGGCCAGTACAAAATCAGCCGCTTGCGGGTTATCGGTCAGGACGCAACCGGTGTGAAAGCGCAGATAGGCACCGGCAACACCGCTGGTAAACGACGGCGACAGCCACAAACGTGTGTCCTGATCCAGCAGCGCGAGCAGGACAGCTGCCGCCGCAGGATGCAAACCTTCCGGGCTTTCAATATCGGCCACAGCCACCTGGATTTCACCGGGCTTCGAGATCGCCGACAGCACCTGGCGGAATACGGCCTGGCTGTCGAGCGCGAGATCTTCAAACCCACGGCCGATGCTCGACAGATCCACCAATGACGGGGTAGTCATGCGCCCTCCACCTCTGCATCGGGATCGCCGGCTTCGCGGGCAACCGTGAAGAAATCGACGCGCGTGGATTGCGCCTTGCGCGCCTGATCCTGTGTCTTTTCATGGAGATAGCCGCTCACCGGTTCCAGCAATGCGGTTTCAATCAGCGGCCGGTATTTATCGGTCTGCAGCAGCGCATCGGCGAGCGCCGCCATTTCGGCGCGGTGGTGGGATCTCCCCTGTATATAGGCAACACCCGCGGTGCCGCAGGCCAGACGTAACGCGCAGCGCGTCACCGTCATCTCGCCCATATTGAAACGGTTGCCGGTGCCGCCAACGCGGCCCTGCACCATGAACAGACCCGTTTCGGGACGGCGCAGCCAGGTGCGCGACTGCGCAGGCACGAGGGCCAGCGCAGACTCCAGCATATGCTCGGGCGCCCTCGCCAGAATTTTGATCCAGCTTTGGCGATCGCTGAACCGGGCATTGTCAACAGAATGAAACATGGATTGGTTACCA
>JBILYA010000193.1:0-4768 GCA_044378065.1 Burkholderiales bacterium
GAGGATCGGAACTTGGTCGCATGGCATAATAGGGCGGACTTTTTTTGACCGTCAGCCCCCGGCCCCCATGGATTTCTGGCAGCACTGTGGTTATCACTTGCTTGAGCGGGCAACCGACGGGCATCTGATCGTCACCGACGATTACCTCCGACTTTATTTCTCCAGGCCCGAGCTCGCGCCCGTGGCGGAGTCCTGTGCGGCCGAACGCAGCCTGCACCAGTCCTTGCTGGATTCCCCTCGGCGTCCGGTATCCGCAAACGATCTCGAGCAACTGGCCGACTCTGATGCCCGGGAAAACTACCGGGTCATGCTCCGTTTCCGTGAGCAGCTGCTGGCGGCCGGCACGCTGGAGCGTTTTTACGCCCGGCTGTTCCAGTCCGATGTGGCTGTACCCCCCGATTTCATTCATCACACCGCCGAAGTGGTTCTCCGCGGTCTGCTTGACGGCGACAGCCATGGCCTGAGGGCGCGTGCCGCCGAGGTGTTTTTCCGCACCCAGCGGGTCACGGTCAAGGACGGGGCGGTGATGCTGGCCGATGCCGAAACCGTCAATCTGCATGCCGAAGACGGCGGTCTGGGTAATCTCGGGCGCATGCTGATGCAGGTCAATGCACCTTTGCGATCGGCGGAATTCGATGTCCTCGACGAGGACTCCCACGAAGAATATTTCCGCCGCGACGGCCGGCGCGATACCGTGCTGCAGATCAATCCCGGCTTGCCGGGTTCCCTGGCCCTTTGCGCCATGTTCGAACGCTGGGTCGGTCATTTCCACGGACTCAAGGTGCGTGTGCAGCCGATCCGCGAAATTCCCGATGAGGAATGGCTGTGGCATGTCGGGCTCGATGTTGAGGCCAGCGCGATGCTTAATGAAATCTATGCCGGTACTGAAGTTGATGAAAACCGCATGCGTCGCGTGATCGGGCTGTTCCGTATGGATTTTGACGATCCGAATGCCCTGCGTCCGGAAATGCAGGGGGCGCCGGTTTTTATGGGCCTGGCGATGACTACGGACGGCATGCTCCGGATGAAGCCGCAGAACCTGCTGGTGAATCTGCCGCTGGCGAGGCGGGCATGAATACCGTTGGTGGAGACGGTTTTTCGCCCGAAGCGCGCGCCGCGCAGGAGTGGCGGCGCATCGCCGGCATGCGCGACGAGGATGTTTCTCTGGCCGAAGGTGCGTTGTGGATTGCCGCGAGCGAATATCCCGGTCTCGCCATCGACGACTATCTGGCGCGGCTGCACGAGATGGCGGCAAAGCTGCGCGGACGGCTGCGCGCCGACATTGCCACCGCGGAAAAACTGATGGCACTGAACCATTTTTTGTTTGATGAACTGGGTTTCAGCGGCAATAGTGATGATTTTTACGATCCGCGCAACAGTTTTCTCAATGAAGTCATCGAGCGGCGTGTCGGCATCCCGATTTCGCTGGGCGTGATCTATATTGAAATCGGCCGGCGCATCGGTCTCGGACTGCACGGCGTATCTTTCCCGGGGCATTTTCTCGTCAAATGCGCGTTGCGCGACGGGGTAGTGGTGCTCGATCCCTACAGCGGTGGCGTGTCGCTCGATGCGGAAGAACTGCAACAGCGGCTGCGCGTCGCCGGCAGTCCTGTCGAAGTCGATGACGCGATCCTTGCGCATCTGCTCAGTGCGGCGAGTAACAAGGAAGTGCTCGGTCGCATGCTGCGCAACCTCAAAGGCATTTATGTCGACCGTTCGGACTGGCTGCGTGCACTGTCGGCCAGCGAGCGTGTCATCGCACTGACGCCGGAGGATGCGGGAGAGGAATATCGCGACCGCGGCAGCATTTATCTCAAACTGGAGTGCATTCGTGCTGCAATGGGTGATTTCAATACCTATCTGCGCCAGCGCCCCGGGGCTGCCGATGCCGAGGCCGTTGCTGCGCAGATTGCCGAACTGGCGCCGCGTGTGGCGAGACTCAACTGAATTGAACTGAGGACGCCATGGCCGCTTCGTCGCGATGCATTGTGCGTAAATCGGCCAAAGGCCGCAGTCGCGCACCATTGCTGTTTGTGCATGGTGCGTTCATCGGTGCATGGTGCTGGGAAGAACACTTTCTGCAATATTTCGCCGATCTGGGTTATGACGCCTGGGCGGTGGACCTGCGCGGCCACGGCGACGACGAAGAAACCGCTGACCTGGCATCCATCGACGACTATGTCGCCGATGTTCTGATTGCTGTCGAAGAGATCGGCGCGGCGCCGGTGCTGATCGGCCATTCGATGGGGGCCATCGTTGTCCAGCGCGCCTTGCGCCGTTCGCAGGCGCGGGCGGTGTCGCTGATGGCGCCAGTGCCGCCGCATGGACTGCTCGGCAGCAGTTTCATGCTGGCCGCCAGAAATCCTGAAATATTCAATGAAATCAATAGAATGCAGATGTTCGACGGGATGACCGGTTCACCGGATCAGCTGCGTCGGGCAATTTTTTCGCAACAACTGCCGGTGGCCGACGTCAAACGCTATCTGCGGCGCATGCGCCATGAGTCGCAGCGCGCCTTGTTTGATTTGTCCTGGCCCCAGCACTTCTGGATTGAACGCACCGACATTCCCGTTCAGGTCATCGGCGCTGCTGACGATCTGTTTTTTCCGCCCTCGCTGGTGGAGGAAACCGCAGAACTGCACGGTGTTGCCGCCGAAATCCTGCCGGATATGGCGCATGCGGTGATGCTCGACGTGAACTGGAAACAGGCTGCGCAGCACCTGAAAGACTGGCTGGAGCGCGTAATGCGCTGAAGCATCATGGACGCCGATTTGCAGCACGGCTAAGCTGTCTATTCACCTGCAATGGCGTTTGAACGCATAGATCAAGGAGGCGGCATGGACGCGTATCTGTTGTGGCTGATCATCGGTATTGTGCTGATCATCGTCGAAATGACGACCGGCACCTTTTATCTGCTGGTGCTGGGTATCCCGGCGCTGGCTGCAGCGGCGGCAGCCTGGTTCGGGCAGTCGTTCTGGGTGCAGGCGGTGATCACTGCAGCCGTTGCGGTCGCCGGCGTCGTTCTGGTCAACCGTTACCGCAGCAAAAATACACCCGCCACCAAACAATCACTGGACGTCGGCCAGAGCGTGACGCTGGATTCGTGGGTCAGCGAGGTGGACGGGTTGGCACGGGTCAATTACCGCAATGCGCAGTGGGAGGCGCGTGTCACCGGTGAGCGTACACCCGGCGGCAAGGTCTTTTACATTCATGCCGTTGCAGGCAACACGCTGATGGTTTCATCGGCGCGACCGCAGTGAAAAAAGCCAAAGTACTTCATATTATCGAATCCAGAAGGGAGACCGCCATGTTTCCGAAGCTGATCATTGTCATTTTTATCACCGCTCACTTGCAGTGCCGTTTTTTGTGGTGGCACTCGGCGTGGTGGTGGCGATTGAATCCATACGCCAGGTTCCGCAGCAGATGGCGTGGGTGGTGGAGCGCCTAGGCAAGTTTCATTCCGTGCTTGAGCCCGGGCTCAATGTCATCGTGCCGTTTCTCGACCGCGTGGCTTACCGTCATTCGTTGAAAGAGACACCTCTGGATGTGCCGGAGCAGGTCTGCATCACGCGCGACAACACCCAGCTCGGCGTCGACGGCATCATTTATTACCAGGTCACCGATCCGGAGCTGGCGTCATATGGTTCATCCGATTACATCTCGGCCGTCACCCAACTGGCGCAGACCACGCTGCGCTCGGAAATCGGCAAGATGGAACTCGACAAGACTTTCGAGAGTCGCGACGTCATCAACCGGCAGGTGGTTTCCGTGCTGGATGAGGCGGGTCGCACCTGGGGGGTCAAGGTGCTGCGCTACGAGATCAAGAACCTGACGCCGCCGGATGCCATTCTGCGTTCGATGCAGGCACAGATCACCGCGGAGCGGGAGAAACGCGCGCTGATTGCCAAATCAGAAGGCCAGCGGCAGGAAGAGATCAATCTCGCCGATGGTGAAAAGCAGGCGGCGGTGCTCAAATCCGAAGGCGATAAAACCGCGGCAATCAACCGCGCGCAGGGTGAAGCGGCACGCATCCAGCTGATCGCCGAAGCGACTGCCGGTGCAATCAGCACCGTGGCACAGGCGCTGAACAGTCCGGGCGGCAATCAGGCGGCCAATCTGGAAGTGGCGAAGCAATACGTGAATGCGTTTGCGCACCTGGCGCGGACCAACAACACGCTGATTGTGCCGGCCAATGTCGCCGACGTGGCGACACTGGTCAGTTCGGCGATGGCCGTGATGGATAACGTGAAAAAAGCGGCGCCGGGCAGTGCCGGCGGCGGCGTTACTGCTGAGGCGTAGAGACCCAGACGCGAATGTTCGGCCGGGGCACTTCGTCTCCGGCCATCTGCATCTTCAGCAGCTGTTCTTCTTCAGCCGGCGTCGGCTGGCCGCTCACAATGACGCTGGATGCTTCGCCTGATTCCGCGGTTTTACGAAGATTGACGCCGCGCGCGGCAGGCTGACCGGCATCGGCACCATCATCTTTTTCCCGCGGCGGATTGCCGTCATAAATCAGGTTGCGGCGGCGCTGCAGATAAGCATCGCGCAGGAATTCGTATTCGTCGAGTGAGGCGACTTCGAGAACCTTGCTCGCGTTGAGCAGTTCGGCGCGGCGGGTTACCAGACGGAAGCCCTGTACGGCGTTACGGTCACGATTGGGATCGATATAGCTGGTGGGGTCGGTTTCCCAGTCGACAACCAGGCCGACGGTATCGCGGATGTTCCTGGGGCCGATGAAGGGCAGCACGAGGTAGGGGCCGTCGCCGAT
>JBILYA010000139.1:0-6004 GCA_044378065.1 Burkholderiales bacterium
TCGGTTGGTGGAAACAGCGGGCCGGCAGTCCCTTGTCCAGGGCTGCCGGCCTTTTTCATGAAATGCCGCTGGCCCGTATTTTGCGTCATCATCAGCTAAACTCTTTTCAGGGGTACTGCTCATGCTCAAAGGAAAAAATGCGGTGGTCACCGGTTCCACCAGCGGCATCGGCCTCGGTGTCGCCACGGCACTGGCTTCCCGCGGCGTCAACGTCATGCTCAACGGCTTCGGCGATCCGGCGGAAATCAGGGCGCTGTGTGCGCGGCTGGCGAAGGAGCACGGTGTCCGTGTCGAGCACCACGGTGCCGACATGAGTAAGCCCGCGGATATCGAGGCGATGATCAAGCAGGCGGAATCTTCCTTCGGTGCCGTTGATATCCTGGTCAACAACGCCGGTATCCAGTTTGTGTCGCCGATCGAGGATTTTCCGCCGGAGAAATGGGATGCCATCATCGCCATCAATCTGGTGGCGCTGTACCACACCATCCGCCACACCGTGCCCGGCATGAAAAAGCGCCAATGGGGGCGCATCATCAACATTGCCTCGGCACACGCGCTGGTGGCTTCGCCGTTCAAATCGGCCTATGTCGCCGCCAAACACGGCGTCGCAGGGCTGACCAAGACCGTCGCCCTCGAAACTGCGACCTTCGGCATCACCTGTAACGCGATCTGCCCCGGTTATGTGCTGACGCCGCTGGTCGAAAAGCAGATTCCGGATACGGCAAAGGCTCGCGGCATTACCGAGGCGCAGGTGGTCAGCGATGTGCTGCTGGCGGCACAACCGACCAAGCAGTTCGTTACCGTGGAGCAGGTGGCGGCGTTGGCGTGTTTTCTCGCCGGCGATGATGCGGCGTCGATTACCGGGACCATTCAATCCATCGACGGCGGCTGGACGGCGCAGTAAACGAAGGCGTGTGAGTCTGTTACTCAGTCGGCGGCGTGGATGACTTCGCGTACGGCCGGATAGACCAGATTCTCCCAGCGTTTGCCGCTGAATACGCCGTAATGGCCGACACCTGCCTGCACATAATGCGTGCGCAGGTATTGCGGCAGCTTTTCGCATAAATCCTGCGCCGCAAGCGTCTGGCCCAGCGCGCAGATATCGTCGCGCTCACCTTCTATCGTTAGTAGTGCTGTTCGGCGAATCAACGCCGGCTTGATCGGGCGGTCGCGCCACTGCAGCTTGCCGCGAGCCAGCGCATGTTCCTGAAACACCAGCTTCACAGTTTCGAGGTAGAAGTCGGCGCTCAGGTCGGAGACCGCGAAATATTCCTCGTAGAAGCGGCGCGTGGCAGCCGCTTTTTCATGATCGCCTTCGACGATCTGGTGGTAATAATCCTTGAACGACTTGATGTGCCGTTGCAGATTCATATTGAGAAAGGCGGAGAGCTGCACGAAGCCCGGATAGACGCGTCGGCGCATGCCGGCAAACTGCACCGGCACATGCTCGATCAGATTGTGTTCGAACCAGCTCATCGGCTTGCTGGTTGCCAGTTGATTCACTTCGGTCGGGTTCACCCGGCAGTCGATCGGACCGGCCATCAGCGTCAGGCTGTGCGGCGTGGCGGGGTGTTTGTCCTCCGCCATCACGGCTACGGCGGCCAGCGCTTCAACGCAGGGCTGGCAGATCGCCACCAGATGCGCCCCGGGGCCCATGACATCGAGGAATTCGATGATGTGATCGATGTATTCGTCGATACCGAAGCGGCCGGCCTCAATCGGCACGTCGCGTGCGTTATGCCAGTCGGTGATGTAGACGTCATGGTCACGCAGCATGGTGCGCGCGGTCTCGCGCAGCAGCGTGGCGAAATGGCCGGACATCGGCGCGACGATCAGCACCCGCGGCTGAACAGCGCTGGTGTGTTTGCGGAAGCGCAGCAGCGTGGCGAACGGCGTGCTGTGTACGACTTCCTCGGTGACCTGCAGTTCGCGCTTGCCGCAAACCACCGATTCAATACCGAATTCCGGCCGGTGATGGGTCAGTCGCGCAAGCGAGAACACCTCGCAGGCAGCGGCAAAACGCCGCAGCGGATTAACCGGGTTCAGCGGATTGAGGCCCCAGGTATTGAGGTCGTGCAGTCCCGGTGCGGCGAGCATGGCGGCTTCGCGCATTGGATTGAGTACGCGCTCTTGCGTCTGGTAGGCGTGGTAAATCATCAGCAACCCCTGAAATAATTGGCGTACGGGCCGGCGCAACACGGACTCACGCAATAATCGCACCACCACCCCGGCCGGTATGGCATGACTCCTGCTAACAGTTTTATGACAGCGTTCGCCGGCACCATCCAGGTGCGCGACGGCGGATCCCTGCATGGAGGTTGGGCATCATGGCGCAGGCAACTTTGAGCATTAGCAGCAAGAATTACTCGTCGTGGTCATTACGCGGCTGGCTACTGGCGCGTTTTTCCGGTCTCGATTTCCGCGAGGTCATCGTATCGCCGGACGATGCCAGTGCCAAGCGTGAATTGTTGCTGCTGGCGCCGTCTATTCTGGTGCCTTGCCTGCAGCACGATGGCATCAAAGTCTGGGACACGCTGGCGATTGCCGAATATCTCCATGAAATCAAACCCAAAAGCGGGCTGCTGCCGTCAACGCGCGCGGCGCGGGCCCACTGTCGGGCGGTTTGCGGTGAAATGCACTCCGGGTTCAGCAGCCTGCGTTCGGCGCTGCCGATGAACCTGAAAGGCGACTTTCCCGGCTACAAGGTCTGGGCCAAGGCGGTTGACGACATCGAACGCATCACCACGATCTGGCGCGAGTGTCTCGATGAATACGGCGGCCCCTGGCTGTTCGGCAAAAAGCGCTGCATGGCCGACGCCATGTACGCACCGGTGGTGACCCGTTTCATCACTTACCATGTGTCGGTCGATGCGCAATGCACCGCTTATGGCAGCAAAATCATGGCGATGCCCGAGATGAAGGAATGGATCGCCGCGGCGCAACTCGAATCCGACGACATCGAAGAGCTCGACATGGAATTCTGAGGGACTTGCCGCAGCAAGTCCCGCGAAGCCGCTTTTCTCCTTCTTATTTCCAGGGCGCCGGAGCCGGCACCGGTGCAGGGCCGGGCATGTCGATGGTTTTGAAATCCGCGGGGCCGACAATTTCCAGATATTCCATATCCGGTGAATAGTCGAACAGGTAATGCACGATACCGGGGCGCTGGTGCACGCAGTCGCCCGCGCTGACCAGCGTTTCCTTGTCTTCGTACATGAACTTGGCCCAGCCCTTGATCATCAGCACGATATGGAAATCGGCTTCATGGCGGTGCCAGCCGGTGCCCTTTTCCGGCGCATTATTGGCACGGACGAGCTGGGCAATGACCTTGCCGGCAGTGGCTTCAGCGACGCCGAGGTCGCGGTAAATAAAGAAATCACGCAGTCCGTCCGTGCGGAACTGGGTGTCTACGGGTTTGACATGGGAAAACTGGGTGACGGTTCGATCGAGCATGGCGAGGCTCCTTGTCGGGGTGACCATGCTTCATCAAGCATAAGTTGTTCCAGTCGCCGCCGGTCGTTCAGGTTGCGCGGCGATGGTGCAAGCGCACCGTGAAAGGGCGTTTCAGTGCAGCGGAATGACGTTGGAAGTGCCGGGTTCGGCAGGTCGGGGCACCATTACATTGAGCAGGATGACCCGCCGGCCCAGGGTCACCACGCTGCCGCGGATACGGTTATCGCCGTTGTCGCTGAATTCAAAATCATAGGCCCTCTGTAACAGCAACCGGCCATCGGCATTGCGAGCCTGCTTAAGGCTGGCGATGCCAACGGTGTCGTCCAGAAACTGCAGGCCCTCGGCATGGCAGGCAGCGCGCGCCGCGGCAACTGCCGCTTCGCGTGCCTGCATGCTGTCCCACCACAGCCAGCCGAGCGCCAGAAAAACCGCGAGCAGAATCAGTTCGGTCATGAGCGTCCGTAGTATTCCTGCACGGTTTCCCAGGCGACTTCCTGCAGGAACCGGGCGGTTTCGGGATCAATGCCGAAGGTGTAGCTCAGACCCGCCGGCGACTTGTTGTAAAGCGAGGCATAGATGGTGCACGCCGACAGATAGGTACCGAGCTTGCTCGGATGCCGTTTGTCCGCCACGTACAGCACAATGCCCGGTTTTTTGGCGATGGCTTTGGCAAAGGCGAGGCCGGCCGGAATCACCAGCGCATCGTTCTTGTTGCCGGCAATGGTGTATTCCTCGGCAAGCTGTTGCGTCATCTCCGGCTTGTCGGCATAGGCCCAGGTCATAAAAAGGATGGGCTTGGCGCCATGCTTTCGCACCGTTGCGCTGTGTTTCGCGGCGTATTCATGGAACATCCCCTTCAGCTGCGGATGCACCGGGCACTGGCTGCAGTCATTCATGATCACCGCGTCGAACGGTTTGTCGAATTTGTTGAAGCGGATCTCGTTGTCGCCGACGAAGGAATACGAAGCGATGGCGTTCGGGCGGAAATACGACTCCATGTCATGCCAGTTGAAACCCGATCCGCTGATGGTGATCGAGGTGCTGCGGTACTGGTTGCGGTTCTGCGGATCAGCGGCGCCGTTCAGGCCGAGCACCTTTGAATGCATGCTGTCGTTGTAGTAGTAGAAACTGTTGCCGACATACATCACGGTTTTGGTCTGTTCATAACCGGTATTCTTGATTTTCGGCGCGGTCTGGGCGGACGCAGCCGCGGTAAAGATCAGCGCGGCCATGGCCAGCACGGCGCCGGTGCGGCGGATGGAATTCAGCATGATGTTCTCCTTGGTATGGCGGTCTTCGTTGTTTTTTTAGTGTTTCATCCGCCACGTTACCAGAGTTGGGCTGGTGCCCGGCGACTGGCTTATTGGCGGTGCATCAAGAGCGGGTGGCTGCGGTTTTTTCGCGATGTGGACGGCCGCAGAACGGCGCGGGAACTGGAGTAGACTGATTGTCAATATTCCCGCCACAGAGCGGGTCCTCCGGAGGCAGCATGATCGAACTGAAATCACGTCGGCACACCGTCGACGATCTGGGCAGCGCCATCGAGCTTTGTTACGCCAACGGCTGGACCGACGGCCTGCCGGTGATTCCGCCGACCGCGGAACGTATTGCCGCGATGCTCGACGCCGGCGGGCTCAAGCCCGACGAGCAACTGTCGTTCATCGAAAACCGCCAGGTGTCAGTGACCGCGGAAAAAGTGGCGATCAACGCGGTGATGGCCGGCTGCAAACCCGAATACATGCCGGTGATTACCGCCACCGTCCGTGCACTGGCCGATCCGCTCTATGGTTACCACGGTCCGGCGACCAGCACCGGCGGCTCAGCGGTATTCATGCTCGTCAACGGCCCGATCGCGAAGCAGATCGGCATGAACAGTGGCGACAACGTGTTTGGTCAGGGCTGGCGTGCCAATGCCACGATCGGCCGTGCCATCCGACTGATGATGCAAAACGTGATCGGCACCACGCCCGGCGTACTGGACCGCAGCAGCCTCGGCCATCCCGGCAAGTACACGTTCTGCATTGCCGAGAACGAGGAAGACAGTCCGTGGCCGGCCTTCCACACCACACGCGGCTTCAAGCCCGAGCAGAATGCGGTGACCATTTTCGCAGCACTCGGCGTGCACCAGTACTCGAACGGCCTCAGCGCAACGCCCGAAGGTGTGCTCACCACGACCTGCGCGCAGATGCGCATGTCAGCGGGCACCAACCGCCAGCCGCAATACGTGACGGTGTTCGCCGGCGAACATCAACTCATCATGCAAAAGGCGGGTTGGTCGCGAGAAGACGTGCAGAACTATGTGTTCGAGAACACCAAGATGGCGCAGGCCGAGATGCAGCGCGCCAACATCCGTCCGGGCCCGGTGACCGCCGAAACCGAAAACACGATGCAGACGCTGGTGCACACGCCGCAGGATTTATTGGTCATCGCCGCCGGTGGCAAGGCGGGCGTTCAGTCCTGCTATATACCCGGCTGGGGCGGCAAGAACGGTTCGCAGAGCGTGACTTACGAAATCAAGTGGCCTTAAAAATAGCTTAATATTATCAATCACTTA
>JBILYA010000140.1:0-5985 GCA_044378065.1 Burkholderiales bacterium
CTGGATTTTGACTTCCTTTTTATCCAGGGTCGCAACGCTTTTACCGAACTCGGGCATGAAGCGGTCTTTCTGCTTCACGGTTTTGACATCGGCCAGCGTTTTCCACGACACCACGCCTTTGAGTTCCGGCAGCGGTTTCGAGGCATAGGGCGACGGCGGCAGATTGGCCTCCGCCTCCAGCGGCTTTTTCATCAGATCCTTGGATGCCGAGCCCTGAAAACCCTGGGCAGCGACCGGCAGGACCAAGGCCATCAGCATGATTCCGCAATGGATTCTCATAATTGTCAATAAAATCAATTAGTTATTGAATTGGGCTGGCACGGCGCACCGTCAGTGGCTGTGCTTCATGCCGCAGTATTTGCCGATTGCCAGTCCTTTGCAATCCTTGGCGAGCTGTTCATGGCAGACCTTCTCGGATTTACCGTCTTCAAAACATTTGGCGGCATTCAGATGCGCCTCGGCCATCGCACGATGGTCGGCGATGTCTTTTTTGGCTTCGGCCGCGCCATGCGGTTTGCCTTTTTCGGCGGCGCCGGCCGGTAATGCGATCAGCGCAAAGGTCATTACGGCCGCTGCAAACATTTCGGTGTATTTCATGTGGCTCTCCTGTTTAAAGTCTGCCGGGATGTCCGGCCTGAATCGTTGGATCGTCAGCCCCGCGCCAGTGTTCCCGCAATATCCGTACGATACGCCCGCCATGCCGGCAGCAGCGCCGCCAGTGCACCGACTCCGACGGCCAGCGCGAGAACGATGAATTCTTCCGGCAGCCAGACCCATCCGGTGATTGTGCCCTGCTGCGCGGCGCGCATCGCCATGCCGGTCAACTCCGTAAACAGATGGCCCAGCGCAATGCCGCACAGCCCCCCGATGCCGGCCAGCAGCATACCCTCTCCGAGCAGCAACGCCATCAGCCGTGACGGCGAAGCGCCCAGCGTGCGCATGATTGCCAGATCATAGCGGCGCTCCTCCAGCGCGTTGTACAGCGCAATGAACACCGACAGCGCGGCGCTGAATACCAGCACCAGCGCGAATCCGCGCAACACATCGGTGCCGACGCCGATGATGCTGAACAGCCTTGCGGTTTCATAGGCCGGCGAAGCCGCCTGCATCTCGCTGTTGTTATTGACATAGCGCGGCAGGATCGCCGCCGCCAGCGGGCTCGCATACTGCACCAGCAGCGCGGTGTATTCCTTCTCCTCGTCTTTCATCTGCGCGGCGGCATTTTCAATATCGTGAATGCCCTGATGCTGGGCGTGAACCGCCCAGACGCTTTCCACCGAAGTCAGCACCAGACGGTCGAGGACAGTGCCGCTCGGCGCCAGCACACCGACCACGGTGTAATCGGCATCTTCGTGTGCATCGCCACCGTCACCCAGGCCGTGCGCACCGGCAAATTTCGCACCGACAGCATGCCCGGTACGTGCCGCGACTTCGGCGCCGATGACCGCCTCCAGCGGTTTTTGCCAGAGGCGCCCCGCGGCCATCGTCGCGCCGTAGTGCGCGACATAATCGTGCGTCGTACCGGCAATGCGGAAACCGCGGTAGCTGTCACCGAGTGCCAGCGGGATGGTTTTCTTGACGGCGCGGTGCGCGGCAATTTCCTTCGCCTGTTTGTAGGCGATATTGCCGGTCGGCACATCGAGGTGATAAATCGCCGACAGGATGATCTGCAGCGGACTGCCCTTGGCGCCGATCACCAGATCGATGCCCTGTGCATCGCGGCGCATACGCTGGTCGAGCTGCATCGTCGCCAGAAGGAGCAGGGTAATGGTGCCGATACCCAGCGCAAACAACACAACCTGCAGCGATGTATTCAAAGCACGGGCGCGCAGATAACTCGCCGACAGTCTGACGAGATTCATCGTACTGCCCCCAGCTGAAAATGGTTCGAAACGCGGGCTTTCACACGCTGGTCGTGTGTCGCGATGACCAGAGTCGCGCCACAGGCCGCCGCCTGGGACAGGAGCAGGTCCAGTGCCTGCGCGCACCGCGCATCGTCGAGATTCGAAGTCGGCTCATCAGCGAGCAATAGGCGTGGCCGGTTGACTACGGCACGCGCGATCGCGACACGCTGGGCCTGCCCGTGCGACAGCGCGTGAGGATAGGCGTCCGCTTTATCGGCAAGATCCAGCCCTTCGAGCACTTCCCGGACACGCCCGCTGTCCTGCTCCACACCGGCAAGATATTGCGCGAGCAATACGTTCTGGGCCACGGTCAAGCTGGAAAGCAAATGCAGGCGCTGGAGGACGATGCCGATATTGCAGCCGCGGAAGCGGTCAAGATCGCCTGCCAATAACCCGCTGATATCCTGGCCGGCGACCACAGCCCGCCCGGAGGCCGGGCGCAGAATGCCGGCAAGAATATGCAGCAGCGTCGTTTTGCCGCTACCCGAAGGCCCCAGCATCAGCCATTGATCGCCTTGCTGCGCACCCCATGCGTCCACCCGCAAGACCTCCTTGCCGGCATACTCGTGACGCACATCGCGCAGTTCAAACACGCTCATTCCTCTTCGATTTTTGTCCAGGGTGGAAACGGGTCCTGGAAACGCTGCCAATCGCTTTCGCCTGCAGTCATTTCCGCATCGGTCAACAGGCAGTCATCGAGCAATCGCCGGATCCCGGCCTGATCCATCCCGATGCCGATAAACACCAGCTCCTGCCTGCGGTCGCCAAAGTCTCCGACCCATTTCTGATCAATAAGTTTGATGTATTCCGGATCTTTAGGCCAGTCCTTGCGATCCACGGCGGCCCACCACAGGCCGGCGGCACTGTGCCGGCAAACCCCGCCGGCCTGCGACCATGACCCGGCAAAATCCATGCGCGTCGCCAGCCAGAAGTAGCCTTTGGACCGGAGCACGCCGTCCCATTCAGACCGGATCAGATCCATAAATCGCTGCGGATGAAACGGCCGGCGAGAACGATAGACAAAACTTGAGATGCCGTATTCCTCGGTCTCCGGCAAGTGTTCGCCCCTCATTTCCTTTAACCAGCCCGGCGCAGCCGATGCGCGATCAAAATCAAAACGTCCGGTATCCAGAATCTTTTGCAACGGCACTTCACCGAACTTTGAGACCACGATTTCAGCCTCGGGATTGAGGGTATGCAGGATCGAAGCCAGGCGCGCCATCTCATCCATGGTCACCAAATCACCCTTGTTGACGACAATCACGTCGGCAAACTCAATCTGATCGACCAGCAGATCGACAACCGTACGCTCGTCTTCCTCTCCCAGACTTTCACCGCGATCGTGCAGATAATCACTTGATGCGTAGTCTTTCAGAAAGTTGTAGGCATCAACAACCGTAACCATGGTGTCCAGCCGCGCGACATCCGAAAGGCTGCGGTCCTCCTCGTCGCGGAAGGTGAAGGTTTCGGCGACAGGCAGGGGCTCCGAAATGCCGGTGGACTCAATCAGCAGATAGTCGAAGCGACCTTCGCGCGCAAGCTTGTTGATCTCGACCAGCAGGTCTTCGCGCAGCGTGCAACAGATGCAGCCGTTAGACATTTCGACAAGTTTTTCCTCCGCCCTCGACAGCGCCGCGCCGCCTTCGCGCACCAGTTGCGCATCGATGTTGACTTCGGACATGTCATTGACGATGACGGCGACCCGCAGGCCTTCGCGATTGTTCAGCACATGGTTGAGCAGCGTGGTTTTTCCGGCCCCGAGGAACCCGGAAAGCACCGTGACCGGCAGACGGTCGGGCAGGGCATTGGCTTGTGTCATGGAAGTGACCCCTTCTACTGGCGGGTGTAGGGCGCACCGGTGTGGCTTTGCGCGACATGGGCAGCCAGTTGCCCGAGCACACCGGCAACACCGAGCGGGCCATAGGCGTCAACCAGTCGCGGCAGCAGTTCGGCGATCAACACGGCATTGACCGTCGCCTTGTCGATCCCCCTGTTGTCGCAGCTCAAAAGCGCGCCACGGATCTCGGACACCACCACAGCATGATCAGCGGACATGACTTCAGACACGTCTTCCGCACGGGGCAGCGCGTTCAAATCGTCGATGTTCATCATTTCACCTCATTTATGCACAGTCTCAGCCGGCGTTCACCGGCCATCTCGATCGGCGGAGAACGATGGACAATGCCGTTGCCGGCATTGCCCGGATACGACTCGCCCTTCTGCACCGTCACCCACCACGGCCTGCAACTGCGAATCTGCCCCGGCCTCGAAACAATGGCGCGGTTGGCGGCATCGAAGCTGCGTCCCTGCGCCATCAACTGGTCGCGGCGCACATTGTCATTGGTCACCCACTGCGTCCCGAAACCGCTGTAGGTCACCAGCAAACGCAGCGCCGCTGCGTCTACGTGGAACAGTCGGCACGCATCCGTGGCAACAGTTTCGAGATGCACGCGCAAGGCCGGACGGCCGGTAATGCGGCCGAAACGCCGCACCAGATAATCGATATCGGCGGCCAGCATGTCGCGCGCGCCGCAGGCCGGAAGATCAGACAGAAACATCCAGACATCAGGTTCGTCGCTTTGCAGTATTGCCTCGACATCCAGCTCATGAGCAGCGTTAAAAGCATCAACCAGCCCGCTCATCTGCGGTTCCTGTTCGCGCCGCCATACAACCAGATTGACGCCGGGCGCGTGGATTGCCTCCAGATCTCCGGCGCCTCGCGCGTAGCGGAAATGAAAGGGCAGCACCACGTTAACTGCTTCAGTGGCCATAAACACGCTCCCGCTTTTCGCGCCGTTCCTGAGCTTCCAGACATAACGTCGCGGTCGGCCGTGCCAAAAGCCGCTGCAGGCCGATGGCCTCTCCGGTTTCCTCGCAACAGCCATAGCTGCCGTCTTCGATCCGCTCAAGCGCCTGCGCAATCTTGCGCATCAACTTGCGCTCGCGGTCACGGGTTCGCAATTCGATCGCCTGCTCTTCTTCCTGAGTCGCACGATCCATCGGATCGGTGGCGACTTCGACTTGCTGCAGGTGGGCGCTGGTCTCGCTGACGTTGTCGATCAAAGTCTGGCGCATCGTCAGCAGTTGGTTCCGGAAAAATGCGATCTGCAACGCGCTCATGTAGTCACGCTCAGGCATTGCCAGCAGTTCGTCAGCACTGGCAGGCTCCCGGCCCGCCTTTTTCAGGTTACGCGCGCTCATCAGGACAGCACCTCCGCCGGATCCGCCGCAATGCCGGAACGGCATAGCGCCAGGCCTTTTTCGATTACTGCCCGGGGCAGACGACGGCCGATAAAAACCATTGTGGTTTCACGGGACTCACCGATCGCCCAGGGCTTGCCTTCGTCTGCGCCGAACAGCATGTGCACACCCTGGAAAATCACTCGATTTGATTTGCCTTCGATATTGAGCACACCCTTGTAGCGCAGTAAATCAGTGCCGTAAGTTTGCAGAAGAAGGCTGAAAAAAGTTTCCAGCCTTTCCAGGTCAAAGGCTTCTGCATCGCGGTATGCGAATGAGCCGATGCCATCGTCATGCTCGTGGGTGACATCTTCCAGAAAAGCCGGATCCACCTGCAAAATGGTGTCCAGCCTGAATCCGTGGATGTCGAGGACCTCCGCAACATCAACGCTGCCGAACACTACCGGC
The DNA here is from genome assembly GCA_044378065.1 of Burkholderiales bacterium. Taxonomy (GTDB): domain Bacteria; phylum Pseudomonadota; class Gammaproteobacteria; order Burkholderiales; family SG8-41. Next base: position 5,553 of record JBILYA010000140.1, read on the forward strand.
AAAATCGGTGCCCGCGGGTTGATTGCGTGCAGCCGCTTTTGCAGCGCTTCAACCTCTCCGCCGCTCACCAGATCGGTCTTGGACAGCAGAATACGGTCGGCGAATCCGACCTGCTCCTGTGCCTCGTGATGCTCATCGAGCTGCATGGGCCCGTGTTTTGCGTCAACGACGGTAATGATCGCGTCGAGGCGGTAATCACTGGAGACTTCTTCATCAACAAAAAAGGTCTGTGCGACAGGAGCCGGGTCCGCCAGCCCCGTCGTTTCGATCACCACCCAGTCGAACTGCAGGACACCGCTGCTGCGTTTCGATTGCAGCTCACCAAGAATGCGCACCAGATCCCCTCTGACGGTGCAGCAGATGCAGCCGTTATTCATCTCGACAATTTGCTCCTGACGCTCCTGCAGCAGGATTTCATTATCAATGCCGGCCT
>JBILYA010000217.1:0-4428 GCA_044378065.1 Burkholderiales bacterium
GACTGCATCACCCTGTCCGTTGGATTCCGTGCCCCTTCGGCGCAGGATCTTTGCGCACGCTTTCTTGACTTCATGCAGGACAATCTAGACGCCAGCGGCCTGTATGCCGATCCGGGACTGAAGCCGACCCGCCAGCCGGCACGCATCGCCCCGCAGATGACGAAGGGTCTGCTTAAAATGCTGGAACAGGCGCACTGGAGCCGCGCCGACATGCTGCGCTTCATCGGCGAAGATCTGAGCACGCCCAAATCACAGGTAGTGTTTGAACAGCCACGCCGCGCCATGACGCTGCAGGCTTTCGCGAAAGCGATCAGGCAGCGCGGACTGCAGCTTTGTGCAGCATCGATCCTGCTCTACGACGACAAGGCCCTCTACATGAACGGCGAACGCTGTGAACCGCCGGCTGCCGCAAGACCGCTGCTGCGTCGCTTCGCTGATCACAGGATGCTGGCGCCGGCAAGTGCCATTCCTGCAGCCGCCGCGGAAGTGTTCTACGACTGGTATCGCGCCGGCTTTGTCACGCCTGCACCCGATTGAACCTTATGCACACATGGAACTGACCGGCAATCCGCCCAACGCCCAATACCGGCGCTTCGAAAGCAACCGCGAGTACGAGACGCTGATTGACCAGATGATCCCGCTGACGCAGCGGATCATCCGGATATTCGACAAATCGCTGAGCTGCGATTACAACAGTTCCGCAAGGATCGAGCTGCTGCGCCAGTTTCTGCTCAGCGCGCGCACCAACAAGCTGCTGATCGTGGTGCATGAAAGCCGGCAGTTACAGGCAGATCACCCGCGCTTGGTCGATCTCGCCCGGCAATTCAGCCATTCCTGCACCATCCGCGAAACGCTCAAAGCAGCGAAACACGTCTACGATCCATTCATTGTTTTCGATGGCAGCCATTATCTGCATCGATTCCACCATGCCCACATGCGCGCGTCCCAGGGCTTGCATGATGCAGTCGCCGCGCAGCAGCTGATCGAACGTTTTGACGAGATTTCGGAGTGTTCAGGACCGCCGCTGGCCACTCATGTCACCGGTCTGTGACCACATGTTGTATCCCGTCGCTGAAATGGCGCTCAAACACTGGTACAATAGTCGTCGGACTGAGGGGTGCAAAATGCCTGGACGGGTTTGCAGCCTGAAGCACCACCCAAATTTGGCTTGATTTTCTTACCTTCGAAGGATAGACATCATCATGAATCGCTCACTGATTATCGCCGCCATGCTGGCGGTTGGTCTGGCCGCCTGCGGCGAAAAACCGGCTCCCGCTCCTGCTCCCGCTCCGGCCCCCGCGCCGGCTGCTGCCCCGGCTCCGGAAGCCCCGAAAGCTGACGCCAGCGCCCCGGCTGCTACCGCCCCCGCTGCTGATGCCCCGAAGGCTGACGCTGCTCCGGCTACTGACGCTGCCAAGAAATAAGCTTTACCGCACCACGAAAAAGCCGGCCTCAGGGCCGGCTTTTTCTTTGTCCCGCTCTGCCGCGCTCTTCAGTTGACAGAACGCCAGTCGAACCCGTCCGCCTGGGTCGCAACAGTGACCCAGTCCGCGGCACAACCGAGTGCGCCGGCAAGCGCGCTCACCGCCAGCTCTGGACGATTGTTCTTCTGGGAAAGGTGCGCGGCGATCACATGTTGCAGGGATTGCCGGTCGATGCTCGACACAATCTGCGCAGCCTGTTCGTTGTCGAGATGACCGTAACGGCCTGCAATGCGGGCCTTGAGCCGCTCCGGGTAGGCACTGTTGCGCAGCAGTTCCCGATCGTGATTGCATTCGATCACCAGCGCATCCAGACCCGACAGCATCATCTCAATGTGCGGCGTCGAAGCGCCGGCATCGGTCAGCACGCCGAGCCGGACCGCGCCGTCGCCGAATACGAATTGCGTGGGTTCACGGGCATCATGCGGCACGGGATAAGGCATGACCTCAATATCGCCAACGGCAAACGGCGTATGGCTGTCGATGATGACCCTGTCGGCGAACTGCTCCTTGCCCGCAACAGCCATGCAGGTGCCATGAGAAAGATAAACCGTCGTACCGAAGCGCCGTGCGAACCGGGCAACACCGCCGACATGATCATCGTGCTCGTGCGTGACCAGGATGCCATCCAGTGATTCCGGCGCGATATCCAGCCGCTCCAGCCGCCGCACAGTCTCGGCCACACTGAAACCGCAATCCAGCAGCAGGCGCGAACGGCCCGACTCCACCAGCAGCGCATTGCCTTCGCTGCCGCTGCCCAGGGATGAAAAACGGAAATAAGCTGCGGCACGGCGGTTCGCCGGCCGCAAGATCATGACGCCAACAGCAGGCCTCACTTCAACTGATCGAATAACAGGGTCAGGATCCGGCCTGCGGTATCCGACTTGTCGCGCCCGCCGTCCTTGTCGAGAACCTGGACTTCGGCACCCGCAGTAGCCTCCTTGACCTGAATGCGGTACTGCTCCCTGCTCTGCGGCTTGGAGGAACTACCCCAGAACTTGAGCTTGGAGAACCAGCCCTTGTCCTCGGTGGTTTTGACGTCGGCATCGGGGTCGATGTAACGCACGAAATAAACGCCCTTGGAACGGTCACGGTCTTCAACGGTGAATCCTACGCGGTCCAGCGCCAGGCCGACACGCCGCCAGGCGCGGTCAAACGGATCATTCAGCGCGAGCAAATCACCCTCAGTGCCGCGGGTGATTTTCGCCTGCAGTTGCGGAGCTGTACCGGCAATCTGGGTCTTGGCGCGACTATCTTCAACGCCGAAACGCACCATCAACTTGCGCAACATTTCGGCTTCGAGATCAGGATCGGGCTTGCGCGGCTGCCAGCGCATCTGATCCTTGTACTCGGTAATGAAAATCTCTTCCATGCCGCGATGGCTGATATAGATCTCGGTGGTCCCGGGCTGAGTACCTCTCTCCAGCCGGGTGCGGAACTTGTCGCGCTCGGCGGTCGAATACAGGCTGTCGAGCGCGCGACCGATCACCCCGGAAATACCGGATTGGGGAATCTTGGCGCGGTTTTCCGACCAGTCGGTTTCCATGACACCGGCTTCCGGCGATTCCATGTTGATGACAAAACCGGTTTCCTGCCAGAACTCCTTGACCACCGACCATAACTGGTCCGGCGTTCCGGGCACCACCAGCCAGCGCTGTGTGCCGGCGCGGTCAATACGCACGTTGTCAACACTGGGCAATACGGCGGCACCACCTGCAGACGCAATCGCAGGTTTCCCGGCGCGCTCCTTGCTGTAATTCGAAAATGTAGCCGTGCCTTTGGGAGCACCGTCCGGCACGACAAAACGGTCATCGCCACCCGGCCGCGCCAGATCCGGCGGAATATCCAGCTGCGGCAGCTTGGTGGAGGTTTTGTAATCGACTTTCTTGCTGGGGATGTCAAAGGAACTGCACGCGCCCAAAGCAAAACCGGCGGCCAGGGCAACAGTGATAACGGATGATTTACGCCACTGCATGACGCTGACCTCCTGCGACGGCCGGAATACCGGCCTGTTTCATCGCCCCAAGCACCAGTTCATGGCAATCCGGGGACAGCGTTGTCAGCGGCAAACGGATGCCGCCTTTCATCAAACCTAGTAGCTGCACCGCCCACTTGACCGGGATCGGATTCGCCTCACAGAACAGATGGCGGTGCAGTCCGAGCAGCCGGTTGTTGAGTTCAACCGCTTTCGCCGCGTTGCCGCCGAGTGCCGCATCGCACATCTCGCGCATCAGGCGGGGCGCCACATTGGAAGTCACCGAAATGACGCCATCACCGCCCAGCAGCATCAGCGCGATGCCGGTGGCGTCGTCGCCGCTGAACACGCGGAAAGTCGCAGGCTTGCGGCGCAGGAGATCGGTGCCGCGGTCAAGATTGCCGGTGGCATCCTTGATACCGACAATACCCGGCACCTGCGCCAGACGCAGCACGGTGTCATTCGACATGTCAGCCACGGTGCGTCCCGGTACGTTGTAGAGAATCTGCGGGATATCCACCGCCTCGGCGATGGCCTTGAAATGGCGGTAAAGGCCTTCCTGGGTCGGCTTGTTGTAATACGGCACGACGGAAAGACTCATCATCGCGCCGGCGCTCTTGGCGAATTTGGACAACTCAATCGCTTCGCGGGTGGAATTGGCGCCGGTGCCGGCAATGATCGGGATACGGTTGGCCGCATGGCGAACCGCGGTTTCGATCAGCAGAGCATGTTCTTCCACATCAACCGTCGGCGACTCACCGGTGGTGCCGACAACAACGATGCCGTCAGTGCCTTCCGCGATATGCCAGTCGATCAGCTTACGAAATGCGGCAAGGTCCAGACTGCCGTCCTCTTCCATCGGCGTGACAATTGCCACCAGGCTGCCGCGGACCCTCTCCAAGTCATTGTTTTTCATTAATAAAATATCATTTCACTAAGTAATCCTGCCATTGTACCCGAAGCCCAAGGTAC
>JBILYA010000141.1:0-5941 GCA_044378065.1 Burkholderiales bacterium
GGCGCGCGCAATTTTGGTTGCCGTTTCAAAATCAAACAGGCCGAGACCTTCGCCGATATCGACATGGTCTTTGGCTTCAAAATCCAGTTTGCGCGGTTCGCCGACACGCCGCACCTCGACGTTGGCATCAGCATCGCGCCCGCCCGGCACGCTGGCATGCGGAACATTGGGCACGTGCATCAGGAAATCGCTGAGCTTCTGCTGAACGGCTTCCAGACCCTGCTCCAGCGACTTCAGCTGTTCGGCCTGGGCGTTGACTTCGGCCATCAGCGCCGATGCATCTTCTTTCTTTGCCTTGAGCTGACCGATCTGCTTGGACAGCGCGTTGCGGCGTGCCTGCAGATCCTGGGTTTCGGTCTGGATCGCCTTGCGTTCGTTCTCAAGCGCGGTGAACTGCTCTACATCGAGCACATAACCGCGATCCGACAGGCGCGCAGCAACCGCTGCTGTATCCGCCCTCAATAGTTGTATATCAAGCATGTCTGCCTCAATCCGTCCCCGTTTTCGCCCATATTGAAACCAACTGAAAGCTTAGCGGGAACCTGGACTGGTCCAATTTTTGAAAAGAGCCGACATTATCGGTTAGATCGCCCTGCTCAGCCAATCCTTGACAGCCCGGCGACCGCCCTCCTACAGTCGCCGCTCCTCAAACGGCGGTTGACCATGACCAATATACGCACCCCCAATATCCCCGGTTTTATCCCGCATACCCGTGCGCCGCAGACGCGTTTCCCGAAAGGCGCGACGGACTGCCACGCCCATGTTTTCGGACCGCAAGAGCGTTTTCCTTACCTGCCCGGCGCCGCATACATTCCGCCGGATGCCGTAACTACGGATTACGTGGCGATGCTTAAAAACAACGGTTGTGACCGCGGCGTGCTGGTTCAGCCCAGCGTTTACGGCACTGATAACAGCTGCATGGTCGACGCGCTGCGCTCCGGCCTGCATGCGCTGCGCGGTATAGCCGTGGTGGAAGCCAATGTGACTGACCGAGAACTTGAAGATCTGCATTCGGCCGGCGTTCGCGGTGTGCGCATCAATCTCGCCTCCGAAACGGAAGGCCTGACGCTGACCGACGGTGAGCGACTCGCACCCCGACTGAAAGCGCTCGGATGGCATCTGCAGTTCTATCTGGATCTGCCGAAAATGCCGGAAGCAGAAGCAAGGCTCGCCAAGCTGCCGATCGATATCGTCATTGATCACTTTGCGCGCTGCCCGGCCGCGGACGGCATTGATGCGCCGGCATTCCAAGCACTGCGCCGGCTGGTTCAGCGCGACAACTGCTGGGCGAAAATCATGGGCCCGTATTTTGTGTCGAAGAATGCGCCGTTGTTTGCGGATGTCACACCGATGGCAAGCGCACTGGTGGCAGCAGCGCCGGATCGCATCGTCTGGGGCACCGACTGGCCACACCCGGGCGGACGTGCGTTGATGCCGGAAGATCATGTGCTGGCAGATTTGCTGGCGCAGTGGGTGCCGGAAGAAGCGCAGCGCCGCAAGGTGCTGGTCGAGAATCCCGCAAGACTCTACGGATTTTAAAAGTTATTTAAAAACAATAACTTAAATTCTATTTTTTGGCGTCACAATCGAGCTGGCGCAGATGCGCCAGCTTGTCGGCAATTTTGGCTTCCAGGCCGCGATCGGTCGGCTCGTAAAGCCCCGGCGCCGGCATGCCGTCCGGCAGATAACATTCACCGGCCGCGTAGGCGCCCGGCTCGTCATGGGCATAACGGTATTCGCGCCCGTAACCGAGATCCTTCATCAGCTTCGTCGGCGCATTGCGCAGATGTTCCGGAACCGGGCGGGACTGGTCATTGCGCACTACTTCACGCGCACGGTTGTAAGCGACATAGGCTGCGTTGCTTTTCGGCGCGACGGCCAGATATAGCGCAGCCTGAGCCAGCGCGAGCTCACCTTCCGGCGTGCCGAGACGTTCATAGGTTTCACAGGCATCCAGCGCCACGCGCAACGCACGCGGATCCGCGAGCCCGATGTCTTCCACCGCCATGCGGATCAGACGCCGCCCCATGTACAGCGGATCAGCACCGCCATCGAGCATTCGCGTCAGCCAGTACAACGCGGCATCGGGTGATGAACCACGCACGGATTTATGCAACGCGGAGATCTGGTCGTAAAACGCGTCGCCGCCTTTATCGAAGCGGCGCAGGCTTTGTGTCAGCGTCTGCTTGACGAAATCATCATCGACTTCGGTTCGTTTGGTCTGCTCCGCAGCCGTGGACACCTGCTCCACAAGATTCAGCAGACGGCGTGCATCCCCATCGGCATAGGCCACCAGGCTGTCGCGCGCAGCATCCGATAAAGTAAATGAAAACAATGACTTGGATACACCCCGCGCCACCAACTCAGCAAGGTCGGCTGTGGTCAGCGGCTGCAGCACATAAACCGAAGCACGCGACAGTAAAGCGCCGTTCACTTCGAACGACGGGTTCTCGGTAGTAGCGCCAATGAAGGTGATCAGCCCCTGCTCCACAAACGGCAGGAAGGCATCCTGCTGCGACTTGTTGAAGCGATGAACCTCATCCACAAACAGGATAGTCCTGCGTCCGGACTGCTGCAGTACGGCTTCTGCACGCGCAACGGCTTCGCGGATTTCCTTCACGCCGGAGAGCACAGCTGAGATCGCGATGAATTCCGCTTCAAAGGCCTGCGCCATCAGGCGCGCCAGCGTGGTCTTGCCTACGCCCGGAGGCCCCCACAGAATCATCGAATGCGGCTTGCCGGCTTCGAAGGCCAGCCTCAGCGGCTTGCCGGCGCCCAGCAGATGTTGCTGACCAACCACTTCATCCAGCGTGCGCGGACGCAGCCGTTCCGCCAGCGGCGCTTCCGGCTCGCGCTTTGCGAACAGGTCACTCACTCGGAAATCACGTCCGCGCCCTTTGGCGGCGTGAAACGGAAAACGTCAGCGGCAATTCGTGGATTACGCTCCACATCGGCAAAAGTGATGACGGTCACCTGACCGAACTGGTCACGCAATTCCATCGCCTCAAGACCGGATTTGCCGAAGCCCATGCGAACACGCTCAAACACCGTATCTCGGTTTTTGGGAATGGCTTCCAGCCAGTCCAACCCCTTGTCCATACCGAGATTGGTCAGCTTATAGTCGCGCTCCAGATCGTTGCTGCCGGACAACAGCGCGGCGGGACTGGCGCCCAAAGCGCCATCGAGTTTGCGCACCGTGACCTGGTTGAGATCCTTGTCGTAGATCCACAGCCTGGTGCCGTCACCGACGATGACTTGCTCGTAGGGCTTGGTGTAATCCCAGCGGAATTTTCCGGGTCGGGAAAACTGCATGACACCCTGTGCCTGCTGTAACTGCTTGAGATTCTTGTCGAGCACCATCTGCGCGAAACGCGCCTTGACCGTCTGCGTCTGATTGAGAAAAACCTTCAGGGCATCGGTTGCTGCCGCAGACGCCGACAGCGGTATTAGGCAAAACAGGATGAACAGCAGTCGCATTACTGGCTCCGGCGTACGCGTTCGATGTTGGCGATCCGGCCCGAGCGCAGGGTGATGGTTGTCAGATACGGATTGGCAGTCGTCGGGTAGTAATAGTAGGACTTCAAGCCTTCGCGGACATTGTCGTTGGCCTGGTGATCAGGCTTGCCGGCGCGTAATACCAAGTCACCTTCGGTCATGCCGTGCTCCAGGCGGATGTACACCTCAAAAGCCATACCGCGCGCCGACTCATCAGCGGCATTCGCCAGGGGCGCCAGCAACAGCAGTAACAGCAGAAGACGTTTCATCATGGTGAATCAGATCACGCGACGGGCAAAAAGTTTGCCGGATGCGTAAAAATCAGCAGTCAATCGCCATCGGAAGCCGATGGCGGGGCCAGAACTTCCCGATTGCCGTTGGACTGCATCGTCGAGACCAGACCGGCGCGTTCCATCTGCTCGATCAGGCGTGCCGCGCGGTTATAACCGATGCGCAGATGGCGCTGCACCAGTGAAATTGATGGCCGGCGGGTCTTGAGCACAATCGCCACGGCCTGGTCATACAGCGGATCAGCCTCGACATCACCGCCCTCACCGCCATCAACGCCGCCCTCAGAAGCCGCTTCCGGACTTTCCAGTACTTCGTCGATGTATTGCGGCTTGGCCAGACTCTTCAGATGCTCGACAACCTTGTGCACTTCCTGATCATCAACGAAGGCACCGTGGACACGCTGGGGATAGCCCTGCCCCGGCGGCAGATACAGCATATCGCCTTGTCCCAGCAAGGCTTCGGCCCCGCCCTGGTCAAGGATCGTACGCGAATCGACCTTTGCTGAAACCTGGAATGCAATCCGCGTCGGGATGTTGGCCTTGATAAGGCCTGTAATGACGTCAACCGAAGGCCGTTGTGTGGCGAGGATCAGGTGAATGCCGGCGGCACGTGCTTTCTGCGCCAGTCGGGCAATCAGTTCCTCAACCTTTTTACCGACCACCATCATCAGGTCAGCCAATTCGTCGATGACCACCACGATCATCGACATTTCGAGCAAGGGCACCGGATTTTCCGGGGTCGATGCAATCGGATTGTTCAGCGGCGCTTTTTTCTTGATGGCTTCGCGCACTTTCTGGTTGAAGCCCGCCATATTGCGCACGCCCAGGGCTGACATCAGCTTGTAGCGGCGCTCCATCTCGCCGACGCACCAGTTCAGCGCATTCGCCGCTTGGCGCATGTCGGTAACCACCGGCGCCAGCAGATGCGGAATGCCTTCGTAAACGGAAAGCTCGAGCATTTTCGGATCGACGAGAATCAGCCGGACCTGCGAAGGCGGCGCCTTGTAGAGCAGCGACAGGATCATCGCGTTGATCGCCACCGATTTACCGGAACCCGTGGTGCCGGCAACCAGCAAGTGCGGCATGCGGGCCAGATCGGCAACAATCGGATGGCCGGCAATATCCTTGCCCAGCGCCATGGTCAGCGGTGAAGCCATGTCGGCATAAACCTGGGAGCTGAGAATCTCCGACAGGCGCACCATCTGCCGCTTGGGGTTGGGGATCTCCAGACCCATGCAGCTTTTGCCGGGTATGGTCTCGACAACGCGGATGCTCAGCACCGACAGCGCGCGAGCCAGATCGCGAACGAGGTTGATGATCTGGCTGCCTTTGACACCAACGGCGGGTTCAATCTCAAAGCGGGTGACCACAGGCCCAGGATATGCCGCGAGCACTTTCACCTCGACGCCGAAATCGAGCAGCTTCTTTTCAATCAGGCGCGACGTGAATTCGAGAGTGTCCGGCGAAACGGTTTCGATATTTTCATCCGCCGGATCCAACAGCTTGAGCGGCGGCAACAGGCTGTCAGGCAGTTCTTCAAACAGCGGTACCTGCTTTTCCTTCTGCACCCGTTCCGATTTCGGAATCTCGACGCGCGGCGGCTCGATGCGCACCGGTTCACGGGCCTCTATTTTCTTCTTGCTGTCCTCGACGGCGCCCTTGCGCGCGACTACGGCCACTTCGCCGGCCTTGCGATCCTCGCGTTCCTGCAGCTTGGTGATCACAAAAGCATAAAGGCGTTCGGACCAGTCGCCGACACGCTCAATAACCGCCAACCAGGAAGTCCCGGTGAACAAACTCAGACCCGCGGCAAAAAGAGCCAGCAGTAACAGCGTTGCGCCGGTAAATCCCGCGAGGCCAGCCAGGCCGTTGCCGACCACAGCACCCAGTGCACCGCCCGGCGCGCCGGGCAAAGCAGCTTTCAGGCTGTAGAGGCGCAGCGACTCCACGCCGCAACTGGAAACCAGCAGGACGACAAAGCCGACCAGCGCGACCGCGTAAGAACGACGGTCGTCACTCTCCAACACAGTTTCGATGCGCCGGAATCCCCAAAGCACGAGGGCGCCGCAAAGTACGACCCACCAGTAAGAAGAAATCCCGAACACGAACAACAGAAGATCAGCGAGATACGCACCGACCACGCCACCCGCATTCTC
>JBILYA010000142.1:0-5852 GCA_044378065.1 Burkholderiales bacterium
GCGTGATCATCAGCGACGACATGCTGCGCAACGTCGCACATACCAATCCGTCAGAAGCACTGGATCTGTTCAGCTGGAAGCTGCTGGTCTATCTCGGGCTGCTGGGCATCGCACCGGCGGCAGCAGTGGCATGGGTGCCGGTGCACTGGCGGGGCTGGCGCCGGGAAACCGTGGCGCGCCTGAAGCTGCTGGGCATCACGCTGGCGCTGGCCATCGGCACGGCACTGCTGTTCGGCGGTTTTTATGCCTCGTTTCTGCGTGAACACAAGGAGCTGCGGCAGCGCGCGAACCCGGTCTACTTCATGAGTTCGGTCATCAAATTTGCCATGCAGTCCTTTGTATCGACATCGACCGGCCCCATGGTTGTTGTCGGCGCTGACGCCTTGATTCCGACGACGGATCAGACGCGCGAGCTGGTGATTCTGATTGTTGGTGAAACGGCGCGAGCGGACCATTTTTCGCTGAACGGTTATGCGCGTGACACCAATCCGCGCTTGCGTGAAAAAAATGTTTACAGCTTCGCCAATTTCAGCGCCTGCGGCACCTCGACCGCAGTGTCGGTGCCCTGCATGTTCATGCTCGACGGGGAAACCAAAAACACGCTGGAAATCAACAAGCAGGAAAACTTGCTGGATGTCCTGCAGCGCAGCGGCGTCAATGTGCTGTGGCGCGATAACAATTCGGATTCGAAAGGCGTTGCCAGCCGCGTGCAATACGAGGATTACCGCTCGCCGAAAATCAACCCGGTCTGCGACACGGAATGCCGCGATGAGGGCATGCTCGTCGGCCTGCAGCAATACATTGACCTGCATCCGCGCGGCGACATCCTGATCGTGCTGCACCAGATGGGCAATCACGGCCCGGCTTATCACAAGCGTTATCCGCCGGCCTTCGAGAAGTTCACGCCCACCTGCAAGGAAAGCGATCTCAGCCGTTGCAGCCGCGAAGAAATCGTCAATGCCTACGATAACGCCATTCTCTATACCGATCATTTCCTCGCCAAGGCCATCGAGCTGCTGCAGAAGAACGACAGTAAATTCGAGACCGGGCTGTTTTACATCAGCGATCACGGCGAATCGCTGGGCGAAAACGGGCTGTATCTCCACGGCCTGCCCAAATCATTCGCGCCCGAAGCCCAGCTCCGGGTGCCCGCGGTGATGTGGTTCGGCTCGAGCTTTCACGCCGTCACGCCCCCGGCGCTGCGCGAGAAAAGCAAAACGCATTTAAGCCACGACAATATCTTTCACACCATCCTCGGCTTTTTCGAGATCGAATCGGAGACCTACCGTCCGGCCAAAGACATCCTGAACGAAGCAAAGCCCGTCAAAAAGAAATGGCTCGCGGATGAAAGCACGCCCCCTCTCCGTCCGTAGTCCCGAATCACTCCCGGCAATCACACCGGCAGTGCTTGCCATCACCCTGGTCTGGATGGGCCTGATCGTGATCTGGGAATGGTCCGGCGCCGACCTTTGGGTAGTAGCGCAGCTTGCCGACAGTCACGGCTTTGCATTGCAGAATGACTGGTGGTTGCGCGTGGTACTGCATGAGGGCCTGCGGCGGATTTCAACGCTGGTCTATCTCGCGCTGATTGTGGCGCTCTGGAAACCCTTCGGATTCCTGCGCCGCATCACGCTGAGGCAACGCGCGGAAATCGTCATCGGGGTCACCGTCTCGCTGCTGGCCATCTCCGCGATCAAACATTTCAGCCTGACCAGTTGCCCCTGGGATCTGGCGCAGTTCGGCGGCGCCGCGAAATACCTGTCGCACTGGGCCTGGGGTGTCAGCGACGGCGGTGCGGGGCACTGCTTTCCCAGCGGACATGCTTCCGCCGGTTATGCCTTTCTCGCGCTGGCGATGCCCTTCCTGTTTGCCGCTTCAGCCCAGACGCAGCGTAGGGGCCGGCGGATATTTATCGCGGCTTTCCTGTTCGGGCTGATCTGCGGTGCCGCACAGGTGCTGCGCGGTGCACATCACCCGAGCCATGTCCTGTGGACCGGCCTGATCTGCTGGGTCCTGGCCGTGATCAATCACTGGATATTCGAATACTGCGCTACGGCAGGCGCCCTGCCTGACGGCTCAGCCGCTTCCGGTTAGGCGCTTTACTTCTTTTTGACCGCGGTTTTTTTTGCCGTGCTTCCCGCTGTTTTTCTCGCCGGCGCTTTTGCCGGTGCCGCAGCGGTTAAAGGCGGCATTGGCACACGCGACATTTTCTGGCCATCCCATTTCAGGCCGCACCAGCAGTAACCCTCGGCATTGATGATGCAGGCGATGGTGCCGCAGTTTCTCGGGTCTTCGGGCATTACACGCTCCTGATTTTCAACCGGTCCGTTAATCCGCCTTGATGCCGGCGTCCTTGACTACCTTTGCCCACTTCGCCAGTTCGCTTTTGATGTGCGCGGCAAACACTTCCGGCGTGCCGCCGGTGGCGTCCAGTCCCTGTCGTTTCAGGTTGTCGATCACATCCTTAGCGGCCAGCGCCTCATTGATAACGGCGTTGAGTTTGACCGTCACCGCCGGCGGCGATTTCGCCGGCAGCAGCACACCGTACCACGACGTCATTTCAAATCCGGGATAACCGAGTTCGGCAATGGTCGGATATTCCGGCGCCAGCGTCGAACGTTTGGCGCCGGTGACGCCGATGGGCGTGAGTTTGCCGGCCTTGATCTGCGGCACCACCGAGGTAAGACTGCCGAAGACTGCCTGCACTTCACCCGCGAGAATCGCCGCTGTCGCCGGACCGCCGCCCTTGTACGGCACATGGACCATATTGACGCCGGCACGCGCCTTGAACAGTTCTGCCGCAAGATGCAGCGGTGAGCCGTTACCGGCGGAGGCGTAATTGATCTTGCCGGGATTGGCCTTGGCGTAAGCGACAAAATCCTTCAGCGATTTCGCCGGCACTGACGGGTGCAGCACCAGCATGTACTGCCCCGCCGCCACCAGCGCCACCGGTGCGAAATCCTTCACCGTGTCGTACGGCACTTTGGTCAGCGCCGGGCTGATCGCCACCGGACCGATGAAAGCGAGCAACAGCGTGTAGCCGTCGGGATTGGCGCGCGCCACGGTTTCATTGGCGATGATGCCGCCGCCACCCGCGCGGTTGTCGACAACAAACTGCTGGCTCAGGCGCTCGCCGAGTTTCTGCGCGAGGATGCGCGCGACCGCGTCACTGCCGCCACCGGGCGGATTGGGCACCAGCAGGCGTACCGGACGCGCCGGGTAGTCATCACCAACAGCGGCCTGCGCTGAAAGTACCGGTGCGAGCACGCAAAGGATAACAGCGATATTGCATAAATATTTGTTTTTAAACATGTTTTTATTCCTGATCCGGATCAGCTTATTTTCATCAATTCAAACAAGGGCTTCATAGCCGGCAACTGCTCCAGCGTCCACAGCTGTTTCAGCAGCGCATCAATCTGCGGCGGCTTCAGCACGCTGGCGGCCAGCGGACGGAATTTTTCTTCAATCTCGACGTCGGTCATCGGGTTTTTCGGGTGCCCCCGGTGATATTCCACACGGATCGCTTCGCGCTGTCCGTTCTTCAGCACAATGTCCATGTCGCAGAGCATCGCTTCAGGCTCGCGGCTGTTGGCCTCTTCAGACACCGTGCATCGGATTTTGCTGACCAGGTCGAGCAGCGCGGAATCATGCAGATAGGGATCATCGAAATACGGAATATCGACCGAGCCGTATTTGAGCGCGACACCCGCGGTGTAGGGCATGCTGTGGTCAGCAGTTTCACGGTTGGCGGGTTTCCACTTGTCGGGGTCGCCGGCCATCATTTCAATCGCGGTGTGCAGCGTGCGCACATGGATTTCGGCGATGTCATCGACGTTCTTCACCTTCTTGCGGGCTTCCAGCGCGGCATGCACCACCGACTGTGAATACTGGCCCAGCGGGTAGCGCTTGATCAGGCAGTCCATGATCCTGAACGAGGGATTGCCCTTGCCGCCGAAGGGCGCGAGCTCAAATGGCTGACGGGTCACCGCCACAAAATATCCGCCACGCCCTTCAAACACCGGATCGGGACCGGTCATGCCGCGTTTCGCCATCTGCGCAAAAAAGATCGCGTTCCGGCTGGCGTTGGCGTACGCACAGCCCTTCCACATCGACACATTGCCGATGCGCGTCTGATACAGCGCGACGTTGGCGGCCACGGTAATGCTCAGCGCGGTGGCGATCTGTTCGCGGTCGAGTTTCATCAGCCGCGCCGCGCCGAGCACGCTGGCCATCGCACCGATGGTGGTGTGATCAAAACCCATGGGCTTGAAGTTCACGATGTCGCACATGCGGCAGAACATTTCGTAGGCGATCACCGTGGCAACGATCAGTTCGCGACCGTCGGCCTTGCCGATTTCGGCGGCGGTCAGCAACGCGGCGATGCTGTCGCTGGGGTGCCCGGCTTCGCGGCCGATGTAGCCGTCGTTGAAATCGAGGTAACGGATCATCACGCCGTTGGCGAACACGGCAAGATCAGGACTGGTTTGCAGCCCGCTGCAGAGGATGGTGGCCGGCTCGGTGCTGGTGACGGTGGCGGCCTGCGCCAGCGCAATCCGCGTCGGCTCGCTGTCATAGCCGCCCAGCGCGCAGCCCAGCGTGTCGACAATCATGCGTTTGGCCTGGTGCACGACTGCCGGAGGCAGGTCTTCGTAACGGAGGTCCGCGGCCCAGGCGCCGAGGCGTTGTGCAAGAGTGGTCATATTCTGGAAACGGATTGGCGATGAGTGGCGGTCATTGTAAGCCAAGCCCTTCCATGCGATCCGAATCCGGCCTGCGTGTCAGCCAAAAATACCGGCGCAACTAGTGCGGCAGTCGATGCAGACTTGGTGTATAAAATCTCCCATCCCGTTTAACCCATCGACAGCGAGCCCTCTTGAGCACTGAATCTTCGAAATCCGGCCCCAAGGCGCAGCTTGATGCGCTGCTGCTCAAACTCCCCGGCGTCAGCGCCCGCACCATCAACGGTCTCGACGCCTATTTTGTCAGCGACAAGATGTTCGCCTGCATCAGCGGCAGCGGCGTCGGCCTGCGGTTGCCCGCAGCTACGGCGACTGAGCTGCATTTCTCGCGCGACCATGTCAGCGCGTTTCAGCCCGGCGGCATCGCGGCGACACGCGAATGGATTCAGATCACCCGCGCCGACGCGGCGGATTACGTGAAGGATCTGGAGCTGTTCCAGACTGCGCTGGACTTCGTGAAAGCCGCACGGTCACGCTAGGCTGGCGGCCCGGAATACAGGGCGCTAAAGCCGCTTCGTATCCAGGCGGTCAAAACCTGACAGCATCGCAACCACCACCACCGCCGCAACCGGACCGGCCAGCGGATGCAGCATGCTGGCCAGAATGGGGGCAATGAGAATGAGATGGCGCAGTCCCCAGCCGTAGAGCATGCCGGCGCGGCGCATGTAATCAACGCCCGTAGCCGCCCAACGCTGCCGCTCCGCTGAACCCACCGGGATCGCGCTGATGAAGCTGGCATGGTTGTAGTAACGCACCGCCATCACCGAAGAAATGAGCGAGGCAAACAGTAGCGCCAGCAGCACGAGTTCCAGCATCAACCGCGCCGTCAGCTGCGGAATGCCGATGGTCGATGCGTCAAGGGCGGCATTCAGCGCAGGGGCGGCCAGCGTCACCGTTCCCATCAGCCCCAGCACTGCCGTAGATGCAATCATCGTCGCCGACATCAATGAATTGCGCAGCGTCTGCACGGCGAGGATTTCCGAACCGGGCTGCCTGGAAATGGCGATGAACCATTCTTCGCGCAGTTCGGCGTGGGCGGTTCGCGCCATCGCGGCCGGGTTGCGGCGACGGGCAAGCACCTGGGCCGCTTCGTAAATCAACAACACGGCGATT
>JBILYA010000365.1:0-2906 GCA_044378065.1 Burkholderiales bacterium
GTTCTGTCCGACATCCTGGGTGACGAAGATCACCTCGGCGACATGGACTTCAAAGTCGCCGGCACCGAAAACGGCGTGACTGCGCTGCAGATGGACATCAAGATCACCGGCATCACGAAGGAGATCATGCACGCCGCGCTGGTTCAGGCGCGCGAAGGCCGTCTGCACATCCTCGAGAAAATGCGCAGTGCAATCGACACGCCGCGCACCGAACTGTCAGCTTGGGCGCCGCGCATGATTACCATGAAGATCAAGCCGGAGAAAATCCGCGACGTGATCGGCAAGGGTGGCGCAGTGATCCGCGCGATTACCGAAGAAACCGGTACCACAATCGACATCCAGGATGACGGCACTGTCGTTATCGCCTGCGTATCGTCGGAAGGCGGCGAAAATGCCCGCAAGCGTATTGAAGACCTGACTGCCGACGTTGAAGTGGGTCGCATTTACGAAGGCACCGTGCTCAAGCTGCTCGATTTCGGCGCGATTGTCAGCGTCCTGCCGGGTCGCGACGGTTTGCTGCATATCTCTCAGATCGCCAACGAGCGCGTCAACAGCGTGGCTGACCACCTCAAGGAAGGCCAGATTGTGCGCGTCAAGATCATCGAGGCTGATGAGAAGGGGCGCCTGCGCCTGTCGATGAAGGCGGCGGCTGCAGAGGCTCAGGAAGCCGCTCCTGCGCAGTAATCAGGGGTAGTTCCAATGACAAAGGGGGCCGATGGCCCCCTTTGTCTTTTTGCAGTGGCGCAGCCAGCTTATTTGGCGACCTGGCGCTCGCGCATCTCATCCAGTGTTTTGCAGTCGATGCACAGCGTGGCGGTTGGGCGGGCCTCGAGCCGCTTCAGGCCGATCTCGACGCCGCAGGAGTCACAGTAACCGTATTCCTTGGCGATGATTCGGGTGATCGTTTCGTCGATCTTCTTGATTAGTTTGCGTTCCCGGTCGCGATTGCGCAGTTCCAGAGACATGTCCGATTCCTGGCTGGCCCGGTCGTTGGGGTCAGCAAAAATGGTCGCTTCGTCCTGCATCGTATGCACGGTGCGGTCGATGTCCTCGGATAGCTCGCTTTTCATTTCTTCGAGCATCTTGCGGAAATGCGCCAACTGCCGCGCATTCATGTATTCCTCTTTGCCCTTGGGTTTGTAGGCGGGGTAATTCTTGAGAATTTCGGTGGACATGAGGGCTTTGTGTGCTTAAAAAAGAGCTTTAATAGCAGAATTCGATACCTGTCGCAAGCAAGCATCGCGCTTGGGGTGCTGTTGCAGAATTGACGCTCTTGTCAGGGGTAGCGTATATTACGCGCCTTCGGTTTCGGCGGGAGAAAACCCGGCTTGCCGGCCCCAAATGTGCCCGTAGCTCAACCGGATAGAGCACCGGCCTTCTAAGCCGGGGGTTGTGGGTTCGAGTCCCGCCGGGCGCGCCACAAATAAGTGTGTTTTCAGGCAGTTCTCGCAGTTCAGTGGTGGCTGTAGCTCAGTCGGTAGAGTCCCGGATTGTGATTCCGGTTGTCGTGGGTTCGAGTCCCATCAGCCACCCCATTTTTTCTTCCTTTCGGTTATTTGCTGCGGAGCAGGCGCTGCTGCTCACGCTGCCATTCTTTTTCTTTTTCGGTTGCCCGTTTGTCGTGCTGTTTTTTGCCCTTGGCAAGACCGATTTCCAGCTTGATCCGCCCTCTGGAGTAATGCAGATCGATGGGTACCAGCGTGTATCCGGCGCGTTCTACGCTGCCAATCAGCCGGTTGATTTCTTCTGCGTGCAGCAACAGTTTGCGCGTGCGGGTCGGATCCGGATGCACATGCAATGATGCGGTCGGCAGGGGCGTAATGTGACAGCCGAGCAGAAGCAGCTCGGAATTGCTGACAATCACGTAGGCTTCCTTGATCTGGGCGCGCCCGGCACGGATCGCCTTTACCTCCCAGCCTTCGAGCGCGATACCCGCTTCGAAGCGCTGTTCGATAAAATAGTCGTGAAACGCCTTTTTGTTTTGAACGATACTCATTGCGCAACCAAATCATGACAAACGGTATTCTAACCGGCTGGACTGTCTCCCCGGCAGCAAGCTGCAAATGAGCAGCGTTATCCGGTCCGCTCTGGTGCCGTTCAGCGCGCAGCGGATGTTTGATCTGGTCGAGGCGGTTGAGCAATACCCGCAGTTTCTGCCCTGGTGCAGCGGCACTGCTGTCGGTCATCGCGACCCTGAAGTGACCCAGGCCACGATTCACATCAATTACCGGGGAATCAAACAGAGCTTTTCAACCGAAAACCACAAGCAACCGCCGGAACGGATGACTTTGCAATTGGTCGAGGGGCCGTTCCGCATGCTCGACGGGGAGTGGCGCTTTACTGCACTCAGTGCTGAAGCCTGCAGGATTGATTTCCGGCTGACTTACGAGTTTTCCAGCACTCTGCTGGAGAAACTGGTCGGACCGGTTTTCGGCCATATCGCCGGGACCATGGTTGATGCCTTTCTCAAGCGCGCCGATGTCGTCTACGCGCAGCCATGAAAATAACCGTGGTTTATGCCTTGCCGGATCGTCAGGTGGTCCGTGAGCTCGTGCTGGATGCCGGGGCGGACCTCGGTGTCGCACTGCAGGCTTCTGGACTGCTCAGGGAGTTTCCGGAGATAGAAGGAAAAGGGTTCGCCGTCGGGATTTATGGTCAGGTCGCATCCCGGGCTGCAATACTCCATCCCGGTGACCGGGTGGAAATTTACCGCCCTTTAACTCTGGAGCCGAAGGAAGCCAGACGCAAGCGTGTGAAAAAGGGCTGAGCGTTTATTTGCAGTTGCTGTCGACCGCGCGCTGCGCCCGTTCAATTTCCACGGCACGGTCACTGTCATCGAGATAAGTGCGCTCTCCGGTTTTGGGATCGGTTTTTCCGATCCGCATTCCAGCCTTCAGGCTGGTCAG
>JBILYA010000144.1:0-5817 GCA_044378065.1 Burkholderiales bacterium
GCACCGCGGTACCGATTTCGACGATCTGCGCTGGGTGCGCGTGATGCGCAGGGTCACGATCAGCGACGTGGCCAACAGTTGCGAGCAGGCGGGTTTGCCCCTGCCGGAGCCGATGCCCGCCTGAACCGTCGGCACGCTGCCGCTTATTTGCCGAAGGCGCCGTCGAAGCCGCGCGCATCCATCAGGCAGTCCCGCGTGACTTCGCTGACGGTGTTGCAGCCGAGCATCGCCATGTCACGGTCGACTTCGGCATGCAGCAGCGTCAGTGCATGGCGCACGCCGGCTTCACCGCCAATCGCTGCGGCGTAAAGCATCGGACGCCCGACAAACACGAATTTCGCGCCTAGCGCCAGCGCCTTCAGCACGTCGGTGCCGCGGCGCACGCCGCTGTCCATCATCACCGTCATGTCGCCGGCGGCGGCAACGATGCCGGGCAGCACGCGCAGCGGCGAGGTCGCGGAGTCCAGTTGGCGGCCGCCATGGTTGGACACGACAATGCCGTCAGCACCGTGTTCACGGGCGATCACGGCATCCCGCTTGTCGAGGATGCCCTTGATCACCAGCTTGCCTTTCCACAGCCGGCGCATCAGCGCGACATGCTCCCAGTTCAGATGGTCGCGGTTGGCGCGTTCGCGTACGGCAGTGCGCGACACCAGCGGTGTGCGCTGCTTGCCCATGTTTTCGAAGTGCGGCATGCCGTGATTGAAGTAGCTGCGCAGCGCCGTTCCGAAAAGCCAGCGCGGGTGTGCCAGGCACTGCAGCGCGAGGCGCAGGCTGGGGCGCAGCGGCGCGTTGTAGCCGTTGCGCACATTGTTTTCGCGGTTGGAGCCGACGGGAATGTCCACCGTCAGCACCAGCGTGTCGTAACCGGCCTTGGTCACGCGTTCGACGAGTTTGGTGATCGCCTCTTCCTCGCCCGGCAGATAGGCCTGGAACCAGGTATGGCGCGGGCTGGCCTCGCGTACTTTCTCCAGTGCGGTCAGCGAAGCGCCGCTGAGAATCATCGGCACATTCGCGGACGCCGCGGCACAGGCCAGCGACAGGTCGCCGTTGTAGCCGGCGAGGGAAGTGCCGCCCATCGGCGCGATGCCGAAGGGTGAATCGTAGGTGACGCCGAACAGCGTGGTTTTCTGTGTACGCTGCGCAACACCGACCAGCTGACGCGGCACCAGGGCAAGGTCATCAAATACCGAGCGGTTCCAGTTCAGCGTCACATTGCGCTCGACGCCGCCGGCGACATAACCGTAAATCGGCCGCGGTATATAGCGACGCGCCGGCGCCTCAAAATCCTCCAGTGCCAGCATCATGCGCAAGGCCGACGGTGCTGCGGCACTGGTGAAGTGGGGTGTTGCGCGATCGGCGGAAGAGAGTTGGGTTTTTGCAGCGTTGGACATGATGGCCGGACTTTCCTGCGATGGAAGAGGCGCCATGATAGCGTCAACACCCGCCTGAAAACCCGCGAAAGTCCACGTATTCGCCAGCGTTTTCCGCCCCGGTGTTGCCGTTCCAGTATCATCGGCGTTTCATCATCAAGAAGTGACCTGTCCTTGCAAACCCGTGAATTCAGACTGCGCGATGACCATGTGCGCCTCTGCGACCTGCTGAAGCTGGTTGGCGTTGCCGACAGCGGCGGGCGCGGCAAACAGCTGGTCGCCGCCGGCGTTGTTACCGTCGACGGGCAGCCCGAGAGTCGCAAGACGGCGAAGATCCGTGCCGGTCAGCAAGTCGAATGCGAAGGCGTGCGCATCCACGTACGTGCGCCGGAATAGGTGCAATCCATGGACGAATCCCGCCTCGCCGAAATTGAAATCAAACTGAGCTTCAATGAAGACCTGCTCGAAGAACTCAACCGTACCGTGGCCGGGCAGCAGCAGCGTATTGCCGATCTCGAGCAACTGGTTCGCGATCTGCGCCTGCAGCTGCAGCGCAGCCTGCCGCCGGATACTGCCGGGCCGGCGCATGAAATTCCCCCGCACTATTAAGGAAACTGCATGAACAAGCCTGAGACCATGCCGCTGCCGCGCGCCGAGCCACAGTCGCTGGGATTCGCCGCCGACCGGTTACCGCGCATCGCCGCCGCCCTGCAGAACGAAGTGAAGCGCAATGCATTGCCCGGGGCCGTGTTGATGATCGCGCGCCGCGGCAAACTCGCTTACAGCGAAACTTTCGGTTACCTCGATCCTGCGGCGAAAACCGCGATGCCGGCCGATGCCCTGTTCAGTATCGCGTCGATGACCAAGCCGCTGGTCACCGTCGGCGCGTTGATGCTATGTGAAGAAGGTCGCATGGCTGTCAATCAACCGGTTCGCCATTACCTGCCGCAACTTGCCGGTATGCGCGTCAATCCGCCGCTGTGCGACGGCGCAGCAGGCGCGCCGACTGAAGCGGCCGTGCGCGAAATGACCATTGAAGACCTGATGCGTCATACCGCGGGTCTCAGCTATGGTCGCGGGGAAAAGGCGATTTACAAACGCTACCCGGCGTCCTCGGATGCCGCATCGTCGCGCTGGAGCGGCAATGAATTCCTTGCCCAGCTCGCGACCCTGCCGCTCCATTACCAGCCGGGCTCCAACTGGGAATACAGTCTGGGCCTCGATGTGCTGGGCCTCGCGGTGGAGGCGGTTGCCGGGATGCCGCTGTCGCGTTATCTCGATGAGCGGCTGTTCAAGCCGCTGGGCATGCGCGATACCGTATTCACGGTGCCCGCCGATCAGGTGTCGCGTTACGCGAAGGCGCTGCCGCGCGATCCGGTGAGCGGCGAGCCGCAGACTTTGCGCGACGGCACCACGCCGCACAAATTTGATTGCGGCGGCGGCTGTGCGATATCCACCGCGGCCGACTACCTGCGTTTTGCACAGATGCTGCTCAACCGCGGCGAGCTCGATGGCGTGCGCGTGCTGTCACGCAAGATCGTGGAATTCATGACCAGCGATCACCTCGGTCCGGAAGTCGATCTGTCCACGCTCAACGATTACCCCAATATCCGCGGCTACGGTTTCGGCCTCAGCGTGGCGGTGCGGCGCAGCGCCGGACGGGGCGGCATGCCCGGCACGGCCGGCGAATTTCACTGGGCGGGGTCGACCGGCACCTATTTCTGGGTGGATCCGGCCGAGGAGCTGGTGACGGTGTTCATGGCCCACGCTCCGGGCGCCATTCGCTACTACCACCGCCAGTTGCTCCACGCTCTGGTGCTCCAGGCACTGGGGTGATCGGGGCGGAGGGGCTACAAAATCAACGGCTTGGCGAGGGGTGGTACGCTAAGCTGTTGTTTTAATTGAAGGTTGACGCGTACAGTGCGATAATGCCGACCTATGAACGATTCGCAACCACCCCAGAACCCCGTTTCACCGCGCCAGCGCATGCAGGAGCTGCTGGCCATCCCCGATCGCAATCGTACGGATGCCGAGTGGGACGAACTCAATGAACTCGAGATCGCGCTCGCTTCGGGCAATCGCCCCGGCGCGCCGGATCCCCAGCAGCGCCGCAGCATGGGCGTGATGAGCAGCGGCCAGCAGCCCAAAATGGGCGGCGGACGCCCGCAGGGCCAGGGTAAAAACCAGGGCGGCGGCGGTGGAGGCGGTGGAGGCGGCAAGAAATTCCACAAGCGTCCGGGCAAACGTCGCGGCGGCGGAGGCGGTGGTGGAAATGGTGGTAACGGCGGCAACGGTGGCGGCGGCCCGCAAGCGCCGCAATAACCCTCAGCAATGTTTTCCGGGGCCGCGCTGATTGCGCGGCCTTGTCATTTCTGATTTCTGCAATGCCCTGAATCCGGAGCCGGCCCTCATGACCATGAAGCCTAGCGAACTGCAAAAACACACTGCACTGAAAATCGTCAACAAGATGAAAAAAGCCGCGACGCCGGATCGTTTCGGCAGCACCGCCGCAGCAGTTCCCGATCGTCGCGAACAGCGCCGGCTGGATCAGGCTGCCGGACTGATTCCGTTTGCGGTCAAACTGAACAGTGATCTCGTTGCGCAGGTGAACGCACTCGCTGCAGAACGCAAACTTCCGGTCAATGAAGTGGTCGCTGAACTGCTGCAGGCTGCGTTAAAAAAATAAGCCGCAGGGTCGATCAGCGGGCGTCCGGCGTCGCCCCTGTTTTGCGACGCTCCGCCTCGTATTCGTCATAAGTCGGTCGCCGCGGCGCCGCCTGGCCGTAGGGCGACGGATCCCGAACTGCTTCCTGCTGTTGAATGCCTTCGTAAACGCCGCGTGTGCTGCAGCCACCCAGTGCAGCAGCGGCGAGCATGGCCAAGGCCGGCGCTGACAGTGATCGCATGTCAGTGCTGCGCACCGCCGGCCGGCAGCTCCGCCAGTTCAATCAGACAGTTTTCCGTCGCCGACGGATCAAGAAAAGCGATGCGGCAGCCGGCATGACCGATGCGCGGCACCTGGTCGAGCAGCGGAATGCCCTTGGCTTTGAGTTCCGCCAGGGCCTCGTCGATATTGTCGACTTCGAGGCAGACATGATTGAGTCCGCCCTTACCCTCTGCAATCAGTTTGGCCTGCTTGCTGTCGGGCGTCAGGCCGGCGATCAGTTCGACCATCGAATCTCCCACCGGATACAGCGCCAGCCGGCGCGTGGCATTGTCTTCCGTGCCGCCGAGCTTGATGCCGAAACAGCCTTCCCATAATTTGCGGCTGGCTTCGACGTCGCGGACGACGATGCCGACATGTTCGATACGTTTGATTTTCATGGGCTCCCCCCGTTGAGTTCCGGACGGCATCATGCGCCAGGCAATCCGTGGACTCAAGTCCTCAGTCCGGGCCGGCACCGGTGTAACATCAGGACACTGCATTTTTGACGTCCATTTTGACGAACACCATGACCGCAAAATCATCGCCCGCGCCGCAATGGCGTTCCACGGTACCGCTCTACATCCATCTCGGCTTTCACCTCGACGGTCTTGAAGACGGCCGCTCCCAGGTGCGACTGTCCTTCCAGCCCCATCTCGGCAACAGCCGCGGCGAAGTGCACGGCGGCACCGTGGCCGCGATTATCGATGCCGCGATGTCGCAGGCGGTACGCTCGCTGATTGAACTCGAGATGGGTGTGGCAACGATGACCATGACCCTCAATTTTCTGGCGCCGGCCAAAGGCGAAATCATCTGCAAGGGCAGCGTGGTCAAGCGCGGCCGCAGCGTGATGTTTACCGAAGCCGAGGTCTACGGCGAAGATGGCGCGCTAGCCTGCAAGGCCAGTGCCAATTACCGCATTCTGCCGAAGACCGTTTACGACAAGAAACCGTAGCATCCGCAGTACCGACAGCCAACAGCCGAGGAGACGTCATGAGCAAACCGCTGGGAAACGAAGACCTTTCCGACAAACCGGGCGAACGTGTCATCGATAAATCCGAACTGCCGCCGCACGGTATCAGCAATGAAAATGATGTTTACACCGAAGTCATTGCCGGTGAAATGCATCTCAAACGCGGGCTGATGGGGAAATTCGAAGTATTCACCGACGAGGCCCCGCGGCTGGGTGGCACCGACCGTTATCCATCCCCGATGACCTATCTGGCGATGGCGGTCGGGTTCTGACTGCTCACCCAGGTTGCGCGGTACGCGCACATGATGAAAATGAAAGTCAGCGGCGCCAATTGCCGCGTGATATTCCGCAAGCATCTTGGCGGTTCGGTGCTCAAAGGCACGGTATTCAACCGCTGGGAGAGCGTGGATACCCATCTCAAACTGGACAGCGATGAGCCGGCCGAGAAGCTCGCACACCTGATCAAAAACGCCAAGGCGGGTTGTTTTGCCGAAGGCCTGATTACACAGCAGGTGCCGCTTAACAGTCGTATTGAAGTAAATGGCAAA